>NZ_JBALMR010000019.1:65713-69340 GCF_036963165.1 Bacillus sp. JJ675
CCTGTGGATCGTCGATTTCTGCAGCATACGATATCCAATCCGCCGAACGCACGGCTTCCCGCCAATGTAGTCCACCTGTCAGGTCGACTACATCGCCGCCCGTTTTGCTTGCATGCTCTTTGAGCTCCTCTATAGCGGCTTGATGATCAGGACATTCCTCTGTAAAGAGAACGTATATGTTGGCGAAACCGGAATCAGACAATGATCTGACCAATGAAGCGAGAAAAGAGCCCGAGCCCAGCGCCAATATGCCTGCTTTGCGGCACAATTGGAAGCGGTAAGCGCCGGAATCCTCGAAGCTTTCGATAAATTCGATTTGTGAAGCAAACGTTTGTAGGACGTACCCATCTAATTGATGAGGTTGATCCCGGCTGACATCCCGGACAAATCCGTTGGCGCACAGCGTGCTTCCGATTTCAAACACCCTGTCACGGTATGGGGCCGATAGTTCATTCGTCAATTCTTCCAATGTGTGTTCACCGTTGAACATCGGCAGCAATTTGTCGATCCACTGATAGATTGAAGCGCCCTTCATGCGAAACGATCCGGCATTGTTTCTGATATACACGCCGCCCGCCGGATCCGGTAGAAAACATGTATCTTGTTTCACTTTCAGGCGGGCGGAAGCGGTCAGATTTGTCATGTTGCTCCTCCTTATGATGATCTGAAAACAAGGCATACCATTATATGTAATTTTGTTCGTCCATTATGATAAAGGAACCCCTGCGGCATATCGGCAGGGGCAGTCTCCTTCTAATACATGCCACCGTGCCAGCAGCTTCCGCAGCAATGACCGGCGCAGCTCCAACAGCTCGCACAGCTCCAGCAGCTTGAACAGCTCCAGCAGCTTGAACAGCTCCAACAGCTTGAACAGCTCCAGCAGCTCGAACAACTCCAACAGCTCGCACAGCTTCCGCAGCTCCAGCAACTCGCACAGCTTCCGTGACTCCAGCAGCTTGCACAGTGTTTCGCATTCATATTCTCATGGTGACGTCCAGGATCCAAGGCCGTCATCCCATCCACATGGAAATGATCCATTCCCAATGATTGCAGTTCGTCATGAAAATGTTGCATTGATATAATCCTCCCCATATTAAAAACAGTTTTTCAAAAACATCAGAACACAAAAAAACTAGAAAATGAACGAAATACCCCGGGCACTTTCAAGATCAAACTATGAGACTTGTTAGGTGATTGTTACTGATGTGAAAGCCTATTTTCCTTGATTTGGATTTGGATCATTTTTTCCGTTTAACATTTAAAAATCGCTGAATGACCCCTTTTTTGGAAAGTTTAATAGAGAAAAATTAAGAAGGCTGTCCAATTTAGACATATGAAGACCATAAAAAAAATACAAGAATAGAAAAATGGCTCTGGGATAGTTAGATTGAGCTAACATTTAGTGGTAATAGCAGACCTTTTATTATCCGCTTGATTATAATTAGATAGAGAAAATGCTAATTTCAAAAACGAATGAGGTTTTCAATTGATGGATATATTTCGAAGGGATTTATAACAATAAATGATTCTATACAATCATTGTTTATAAGGGTCTTTTTGCTGTTGTATTTAAGATTCAACATAATATATACTTTCAGCAGCTAAGCTCAAAAGTATTTGTACAGAAAATTAATTAAAATTGAATGTATCTTATTTCCTAGCATGATATTTTTCTTATAAATTATTTAGAAACCATTTCCTTATTTTTTACAATATGGTATTGTATAATTATAACAAAAAAGGAAAGAGGTTTTTGTGTGAGGAAAATAATCTTAAGCCTGTTGATTACGTGTCTTGTTTTAGCAAATTTCTTTATCAGTATGGGTGATACTTTTGCAGCAGAAAACAATCAAGAAAAAACTGATTATGAAGTAACCTCTATTAAAAAAACAGATGATTTACAATACGATGTTAACAAAAATTTGACTCAAGAAGAGATAGTTACAAGATTTAATGAAATAAATACAAAGTATACTGTAGGACAAGCTTTTTCTGATCAGGATGATGAGTTTGTGAAATTTTATGCCGACTCTGAATTTAAGACTTCAGTTGAGTCAAACAGCGGAATATCAATTAGTGCCATCCAGTGGTATCCGGGTCAAACAGCTAGTAAATCTTTTAGCACATCAAAAAGTTCAAATGGGGTAAAGGTGAAATTTTCAGGGAGAGTCTATGGTACAATCGGTATTGTAAATCATAGCTATAGAGGTAAAATGAGTGCAAAAATTGTTTCCGGAAAGTCTAAGGTTAAGAAAGCTTTGAAGGTTCGCGTTACTCATTCATCTTACGGATTGGTAGGTAAAAAATCAATAGGGATTGTGTATAACAGCGGCAAATCGTCTACTGGTACAAAAACAAAAGTTTCTATGGATAATACTGTGAAATACAGCGCTCTTGCTGTAGTATATACGTATACGAATGCCTATGTATCTGTCACTACAAAAACCGGTTCATTCAACAAATATGCTTTCTAATTTTTTTGATGGGAGAGATTGCTTTGGGGAATTTTTCTATAGTAAACGCGGTCATTGTACTAGGTGTTTTGATATTAATTATTTTAGGGATATTCAAATTGATAAAAAAATTAAAAAAGAAAAGTCGAAAATAAGATTCTCTTCACATTATGTCTTTCTCTTGTTGCTCTTAAAGGAACTAAAGAGGCCGGAAAACATCCGGCCTCTCTTACTTCACGATCAGCACCGGGATTTCCGACTTGGCGGTAATCTTATCGCTGACGCTTCCGAACAGCAGTTTTTTTAAGCGGTTTTGGTCGCGGCTTCCCGTGATGACGAGATCGGCGCCGATGTGTTCGGCGTGTTTGAGAACGGCATTTGCCGGGTCGCCTTCCAAAATTTCGATTTCCGCGTCAAGCTGATGCTCGTTTAAGATGATTTTTGCCGCTGCGATCGCTTCTTCGGCACTGTCCTCATAAATGACGGGTTCTCCGGCAACGTCTGAATCATGCGGGACAGGGGGAACGCTTGGAATGCCGCCGTAAATGTAAGCCGTGCCTGCGGCCGGCCTTTGTTCGTTTACCATGGTTTGCCTCGGTTCATGGACGTGAGCGACCGTCAGTTCGGCGCCGAGCCTTTTGGAGAGGTCGATCGCTTTTTTAAGCGCTTTTTTACTATCGTTTTTTCCGTCGAACGCGACAATGATCCGGTCAGCCTTGAACACATTGATCATTCCTTTCCAGAATGGATTTACTTACATTTACCCGCTTTCTCAAAAATCTAACGAAAATGCGGGAATATGAATCGAAAGTCTTCCGATTGATGAAAAATCAAATTGACAAATAAAAGGCCGTGCTATAAGATGGAAAATATTAATAAGAATGGAGGGTAACGTCATGATCAGGAAAATCAATGCATCACATAACGGACAACTGAATCGCAGCGTGACGGCTTTATACCTTCCGACTCTTGATTGACCTTTTCCATTTAAACAATAGAGGAAAGGCGCATGTCACGTTCATCTTTCGTACATGCGCCTTTTTTATGTCAAAAAGGCATGCTGCATAACCGGCGTGTCTTTTTTTTCGGAGAAAAAACATTCCGTCTTCCGATCCGGAGCGCGAGTGTTTTTCTATATAGATGAAAAGCCGGCCGAAATGATCTGCACCCTGTC
>NZ_JBALMR010000020.1:0-26709 GCF_036963165.1 Bacillus sp. JJ675
AATAAAAACGTCAAAATACGAAAATCAGAAAATTTATTTTATTTTTATTTTACGAAATTGGTATTACAATATAAAAAAAGTTTTTTAGATGAACAATGGGAGGCGTAACAAATGAATGCAGACGTAAACGGACTCAGGAAAGAGATAGGCTTGTTATTTGCGCTTTCTCTTGTCATTGGAACGATCATCGGCTCGGGTGTGTTTATGAAGCCCGGCAGCGTTCTTTCTTATTCCGGAAATTCGCAGATCGCGCTTTTCGCCTGGCTTCTCGGAGGGGTTTTAACGCTTGCGGGCGGATTGACCATCGCCGAAATCGGCACACAGATACCGAAAACAGGCGGTCTTTATACGTATCTTGAAGAGATTTACGGAGAGTTTTGGGGCTTTTTGTGCGGCTGGGTCCAGATTATCATATACGGACCGGCGATCATCGGCGCCATCGGATTGTATTTCGGCTCACTCGTGACCCATTTGTTTTCCTGGGACAAGTCATGGGCAGCGCTTGTCGGCATCATCACCCTCGCCTTTTTGTGCATCGTCAACATCATCGGCACTAAATACGGCGGAGTGATTCAGACGCTCACGACAGTCGGAAAGCTGATCCCCATTGTCTTTATCGTGATTTTCGGCCTTTGGAAAGGCGATGAGCAGATCTTCAGCACAATCACATCCACCATCAGTGACCAAAACTTCGGGGCCGCCGTTTTGGCGACATTGTTTGCATATGACGGCTGGATTCTTCTCGCAGCGCTCGGAGGGGAGATGAAGCATCCTGAGAAGCTGCTTCCCAAAGCGATGACCGGAGGCATTCTCCTGGTCACGGCCTGCTATTTGTTTATCAATATAGCGCTGCTTCATGTTTTACCGGCTGATCAAATTGTTGAACTCGGAGAGAATGCGACGGGCACGGCTGCTTCGATGCTATTCGGGCCGATCGGCGGCAAACTGATCTCCATCGGAATCATCGTCAGCATTTTTGGGTGCTTAAATGGAAAGGTGCTGTCCTTTCCGCGCGTGATATTCGCGATGGCCGAAAAGAAACAGCTGCCGTTTTCGCACTGGATCTCTCACGTCCATCCGACGTTTCGTACGCCATGGATCGCAGTGATCGTACAGATCGTCATCGCCTGTATGTTGATGGTCATCAGCAACCCTGAAAAGCTGTCAGAGGTTTCGATTTTTATGATCTACATCTTTTATGTGATGGCATTTTTCGCGGTGTTTATTTTAAGGAGGAAAAACAGCGGACTGAAAAGATCGTACAGTGTGCCGCTTTACCCGTATTTGCCGATTGCGGCCATCGCCGGATCTATGTTTGTCCTCGCAAGCACGCTCATTACGGACTTTTACAGCTGTTTATGGTCGATCTTGATCGGCCTTGCCGGACTGCCGTTGTATTTTTGGATGAAAAAAAGACATTCCTCCGTTTAAAAGCCGCCGGCAATTGCCGGCGGCTTTTTTATCCTTTTACAGACCCGATCAAAATCCCTTTGGCAAAGTGTTTTTGCAAAAATGGATACACCGCTAAAATCGGGAGCGTCGCAATGACAATGACGGCCAGTTTGATCGACTGCTCCGGCGGGACGGCGTTTTCTGCCAGTTCGTTTGTCGTTCCGGTCAGATCAGAAAGGATCGTCACCTGGCGCAGCACCATTTGCAGGGGCCATTTTGCGCTGTCATTGATGTAAAGGAGCGCGTGGAAAAAGTCGTTCCAGATACCGACCGCATAAAACAAGGCGAATGTCGCAACAATCGGTTTTGAAAGCGGAAGTGCGATCCGGAAAAACACGCCGATCTCCGAGCAGCCGTCGATTTTAGCCGACTCTTCGAGCTCTCTCGGCAGCTGCTGAAAAAAGTTTTTAATAATGATTAAATTAAACGGATTGATCGCCGTCGGCAAAATTAAAGCCCAGTAAGAATCAAGAAGTCCCAGCGATTTGACGACGAGGTACGTCGGAATCATCCCCCCGCTGAAAAGCATCGCAAAAATGACGAGGTTCAGCACCAGGTTCCTCCCTTTGACATGCCGCTTGGCGAGCGGGTACGCCATCGTAAATGTAAACACGAGCTGAACGACCGTGCCGACAATCGTGATGAATACAGACACCCCCATGCTCCTGATGAACGTCGGCGTTGAAAACATATAGCGGTACGCATCAAGCGAAAAGGTCTCCGGAAAGATAAAAAAGCTGCGTTCCGCAAGTTCTGCTTCTGTTGCAAACGAACCGGCGACGATGTACAGAAAGGGCAGCACCGTCACAAGCCCGCAGCATCCGAGGAAGACGATATTTAACACATCAAACGCCCGTCCGGCTTTCGTGTTATGAAGCGATTCTGGACCGGCCATTTCCTTTCACCTCCATTTTAAAACAGACCGTCCTGGTCAAATTTTTTCGCAATATAGTTCGCTCCGAAAATCAGGATGACGCCGACAACCGATTTGAAAAGCCCGACTGCCGTACTGTAGCTGTAGGCGCCCTGCGTGATCCCGACAACGTAGACATACGTATCAAAAATCTCTGCCACGCTTCTGTTCAAGGAATTGGTCATTAAAAAAATCTGTTCAAAGCCGATGTTCAAAAAGCTGCCGATTCTGAGAATAAGGAGGACGACGATCGTGCTTCTGATCGCAGGAAGCGTAATATGCCACAACCTTCTGAAGCGCCCTGCCCCGTCCATTACGGCCGCTTCATACTGCTCCTGATCAACCGAAGCAAGCGCGGCCAAAAACAAAATCGTGCCCCAGCCCGTTTCCTTCCAAATGCTCTGCATCACGATCATCGGCCTGAACCATTCAGGATCTGAGAGAAAAGAAATCTCTCCCCACGTTACCCTTTCGATGAGTTTATTGATCACGCCGGTATCGACCGTAAAGAAAACAAAAGTGATGCTTGCGACGATCGTCCACGAGACAAAATGCGGAACGTAGATCAGCGTCTGAATGCACCTTTTATAAATGGCGTGCCTCATCTCATTCAGCAGGAGGGCGAGGATGAGCGGCGCCGGAAATGCAAAAATCAAATCGAGAGCGGCGAGCATGAGCGTATTGCGCAGCAATCTGAAAAAATCGGGATTCATAAAAAAGTCTTTAAAATACTCGAACCCGACCCATTCGCTTTGCCAGAAGCCGAGATACGGCGAATAATCCTTAAAAGCGATCAATACGCCCCACATCGGCCAGTATTTGAAAATGAGAAAATATAACACACCGGGAACGAGCAGAAGATACAGCCATTTGTCGCGTTTTATGGCGGTCAGCCAATTCGTTTTCCTTTTCGTTTTGACGGCGGCTCCCTCCGTTTTGGCGGCGATTTCCATCTGCCGCACCCCCTTTCGATGTACTGGTGAACAGCGCTATTTCGACTTTTGATACAATTGATTCAGCTCTTTCATCAGGTCCTCCCCGCCGCTTTTATACCAGAGTTCCACGGCATCGTGAAAGCCTTTTTCATCGATATCGCCGATGATAAACTGTGTTTTTGCGTCAAGGATGATGTTGTCGAGCTGTGCCCCTTTTTGCGTATATACATCAGATACGAGCGATTCAGCCGGGTTGAACACGGCTATTTTTTCGCCTTCTTTCATGACTTTCTGCCTGTGCTTGAACAGCTTGGACCTTTGCTCTTCGATATAATACCTTTGCTCGGGAATCCCCATGCTGAACTGTGCGAGTCCCTCATGCTCATAAAGCAGTTTTTTGTTGTTTCTTTCAAGGGATGTAAATGCGCCGTTTTCAAGCTTGTAATTCCGCCCTTCCACCCCGTTATTGGCGATGATCTGGGCTTGCTTGTCATTCATGTTGTCGAGAAACTCGAGCACCTCCTTCAATTCTTTTTCCGTTTTGACGCTCGCTTTCGGAATCGCGATCATTCCCGCATATCCTGAGGTAGGGAATGTATAGGTTCCCTTCGGCCCTTCTACGCTTCCGATGACGTCGATCACATCTTTGTTTCCGGAATCCTTTTCCTCTAAAGCGCTCTGGATTTGTGAAGCACGCGAACCTGTATCAACGATCACGCCCGCCTTTCCCTTCACAACCGGATCGTTCCACTTCGCCGAATCCATCACGGCAAAATCCCGGTTGATCAGCCGTTCATCGTAAAGCTTTTTAAAGAAGAAGAGCGCCTCCATATACTCGTCCGTCGTAAAATCGGGAACAAGCTCGCCATTCTCATTGACTCCGTAACGGTTCGGCGCTCCGAACCACGTCTGCATAATATCCCACGGACTTCCGTTGCCAAGCCCCATCCATTTCGGCACCACCATTCCGTACGTGTCGTCTTTGCCGTTTTTGTCAGGGTCTTTTTCTTTGAACGCTTTCAGGACTTCGTAAAAATCGTCGATCGTTTTCGGCATATCAAGCCCGACGTTATCCAGCCAGTCGGTTCTGATGATGATCGAGGCGCGGATCAGATCCCTTGCTCTGTATATGCCGTAGACCTCCCCGTTTATCGAGCTGTTTTTCATAACCTTTTTGTCTGCCCGGCTTAAGTTTTTGTAATCCTTTAAGTATGGAGAAAGCTCCCAAAATGCTCCTGCTTTGACCGATTTAATGAACCCCGGCGACTTGTCCGCCACAACGATGGCATGCGGCAAATCGCCTGAAGCCATAATGATGTTAAATTTGTCGTTGTAGGAAGAGTTCGGAACCCATGTCACACTGATTTGCTTTTTCGTATACGTTTCGAGCGCTTTTAGCGAAGGGCTGTTTTCCCCCGGGCTTTCCGGCGATAGAAGCGGAGCCATAATGCGGATTTCGTTTTTTTGTCCGTCCTTTTCCTGTTGATGAGACGTTTCATTTGCGCTGCCCCCCATGATAAATAAACAGACTGCCGGTGCGGCAAGCCATTTTTTCACGTTTTTCGGCATCAGCATCTGCGATTCCCCCTTTGATTTTCTCCTAAATGTAAAACGCTTTCAATTTTCCGGCAAGCTTCATTTTTTGCACTCTTTTTGTCCTTTATTTGCCGGCATGATCTTTTCTTGAAGGCTGCATTCGGGCAGCATATCACCCAGCAGTTCAAGCACGGCGATCGTGTTTAAACACCATTGCGATATGCAGTTGGTCGTAACCCACGGAATTTCATAGAGCGAATCCCATGTATTCGTCTTTCTTACAGCAACAGGAAGCGGAGTATGGCTCTTTGTTTCATCGAGCAAAAGTCCCCACGCTTTTTCGGCAAGCCTCCGGTCGTTCCGCCGTTTTGCCGCATAGGCGACCATCGCGGCGGAAAACATCGGCCAGTGAAACAGCCCGTCATGAAGCGTTCCGCCCGACATGCTTCGCTTTTCTTCATCGCTCAGCACATAACATTCACCGAATTCAGCCAGCATGTCACACCATTCTTCGTCCTCTAAAAGCCCGGCCAGCTCCATCCATACTTGCGGAGCGCCAAAGGCGATCACCATGTGGTAGCCTCCTTCGTTCCCGTCTCCGATATGAATCAGCTTCGCGCTCGCAGGTTCATATTCAAACGACGGACCTGACAGCAGGCGAAGCGGCATTGTTTTAAGCTGGGCGATTCCTTTTTGGATTTTCGCCAGGTAGGCCTGATCACCCGTTCGTTCCCATTCTGTCAGCCAATTGGAGCAGAATGCCGCCCAATCGGGGCCGACCCTCGCGTGCGTGGCTGTGCCGTTCGGATAATACGCCCTCATCGGGTCCAGCGTCTTTAATGCCTGGTCGGCATCCTTTACTTCTGTTAAAATGTCGCCCGTCCGTTCATCCGCGGTCAAAAAGTAGTAGGCTTTATGCAGCCCGGCCATGCTGATTCTCGCTTCCTTGCAACCGCAGCCCCAATGGACGACATTGTGCCTTGACCCCAGCCCTTTATATTCGCCGAAATGATAGCAGTCGACTTCGCTCGTATGGCGGGTCATCGCTTCTGCCATTCTGAACACGTCCTCCCTTCCCGATCTGAAAAACATCTGCCAAAGCCACAAATTCGGGACGAGCTCTGTATTTTGCCAGGCATAGCCGCCGAGGTCATAGCGCCACACATGGCGGACGGGGTCATACGTGTGCATGACATCGCCAAAATGCCAAAATCCGTACCAGCCGCGCTGGTCAACTTCATTTTTGTAAAAGGAAAAAGCCGCATTTAGCTGTTCTTCAAGCTTTGCTTTAAAGGGATGGCTCGTGTCTACCGCGCTCCATACACCAAGGGCGCGGGTTTTATAATAATAGTCCGGTTCACAGACCAAAAGCGGCGGATGCTGCCATTCGCCAGCCAATGCTGTGAGCTCTGCGCCGCTCGGCGGTTTTGTAAAAAAGGCAATGTTGGCTTCGCTCGTATTGGCGATTCCGACGGCTGTCGAGCGCATTTCCGCGAACCCTTCATAGGCGCTTTCGACATGGGTGCTCTTTGAATAATGGCGGAAATCCATCGCCTCTGCCTCAGGAGGCCAAAACCATGCGGTCATTTTCGTTTCTGTGGAGCCGAGGCCCGATACCTCAAGAGATGACGGATACTTTTCAAAAAAATTCTTTAGCCCTAGAGCCATTCCCCCGCTTTCGCCTCCCGCATACATCAGCCCTTTCGCTCGTCTTCCATGGATGGCGGACACCCATGCGCAATCTTCGCCAGTCCGTTTTTGCAATCTGTAATGAGTGGGCGAATCGTGAATAAGCTTATAGTCATTCCAAACCGCGTTTGTTGATGCATCACGGATCACTGCAGATGTATCGGCATTTTCCGTGATGAGCTCCCCCGCGATCTGCTTTTCGTAAATGCCGTTTCCCTCGCCAAACCGTCTCGTCAAAAGCAATTGGGCGGCTTCTCCGTAAATTCCGCTGTCAGCGGCAAAGCGGATATGCCGGTTCCACGGCGCCCCGCTGAACTTCGCGGAAAACTCAAGACCGATACCTTTCACCCATTCGCGTTTCGCATCACAATCGATCAAGATCGTGTACATGATCCTGATGGACGCACTTCCCGCATAAAAAATGAATCTGATGATAAATGGCAACCACTCATTTCCGGAGCTTCCGCAGTGAACCCCCTCTGTCTTAATGACCGCCTTCACCGGGCCGTTTTGTTCGACTGACGCACTCTTGATCACACCTTCAAATCGTTCAATACGATGGATTTTCTCTGATGGTGTGCCGCCCCTCCTTTCTTTAAAAGCGATGAGCCGGCCGGCGCCAAATGTTTCACCCGAAACTGAAATCGAGCTGATCAATGGTGAACCCGTTTTGTTAAAGCAGCAGACAAGTAAACCTGTATTCACGGTGATCCCGTTTTCTGCCTCCGCCACTTGAAGACTCCTTACAGGCGCTTTTTGTCCTCCTTTTTGCAGGATAAAACGGTCAGCGCACCGTCCCTCAAAAACCGCTGCATGCCCGGTCCACTTTACAGACCCGTCAGGCCAGTACGCCAGCGGCCAGCTTTGCAAAAACGGCGCGGAACCGCCCGGTGCAGCAATTGAAAGCTGTTCTTCCTTTTGCAGCACGCCTTTTTTCCAAGGAACTCCCCATGTTACACCGCGTTTGACAGCGGGAGGCGATTTCAGCCATTTTAATTCAGCCTGTGTCATCAGAAGCGCTCCTCCTTTCGTTTTGCATCGATCAGCCTGATTTTCCGCATCAGGCGGCCTTTCCGTCAATCATCCGTTTTTGCAGCGGCACTTGTTGACAGAAGACAACGTTTTCTCCTTTTTTGCCGTCCCGTCTTTGTTTTGCCGCTGCAATGCCCGCAAAAAAAGCCGTCGGCAATCGCCGATGGCTTACATGTCCGGAAACAGGATGATGCGGTATTGATACGGTTCGATCGTCAGACGTCCCGCTGCTTCCCTTTTATTCGCGATCAAGTCGACAGCATCCTGATGAAGGGTAACTCCTCCCCCTTTGCCGTCCATATTGACAATGACCCAGATGATGCCGTCCGGTCCTGTCCGCGGTGCAACGATCGTGCCCGGCGTCACATCCGTCTTCATGGTGACGCCGGCTTCTTCGGCGTAATGGCTGATCAGCCTCTTCAGCATCACGTCTCCCGATTTCCCAGCCGGCATCGAACCGAGCATGACGATTTTCCCTTTTCCCCGTTTGCGCTCGGTGATAAAAGCCTTCCCTGATGCGGGGCCTTGTTCAATGATGCCGGGCGCTTCGGATGGACGGGCTTCAAAAACGGCGCTCCAGAGGCTCAGCGGAGCCATTACGCCAAAAGCGCTCCCTACCGCGCGCCGTTCGTCCATCGGAAACGTATAAAGCGTTTTGACGCCGGCATATGTTTCTAAAGGCCCCAACCCGCAGTCGGTATGGATCGTATGGTGTTTTGTCCTCCCGCCAGTCAAAGGCCCGGCTCCCCAAATGCCGCCGTTTTCCGCGAATGCCGACGCTTTTTCGATCAATTCCTGCGGCATGTAGTGAAGAAACGGGGTAAACAAGAGCTTGTAGCCGTCAAATGCGCTGCCTTCGAAAATAACGTCCCTGTGAATGCCCAATGATACAAATCGTTGATAAAATCCGGTGATCAGCGACCTGTAGTTGAGCCCTCGATGGGGCTCGGTTTTTAAAAATGCCTTCGCCCGGTCCGAGTAGACGACGGCAGCTTCAGCTTGAACGGGAACAGTCGAAAGCATGATATGCTCCATCTCTTTTCTGGCACGCTCGACTTCAAGCACATTCTCATATCCCACGTCAGGTTCGCCCCAGGCGCTGAGGACGGACCCGTGCGGCTGCTCTGATCCCGCTCTTTGCTGCCGCCACAGCCAATAACAAAAAGCGGCGCTGCCCAAGGCGTAGGAAGATACGGCTTCAGCCTTCAAATAGCCGTCTTCATGAGGCGTCGCATAGCTTACGAGCGAAGCGCTGTAGGAAGGGCTTGTTTCCATAATCCAAAACGGCCGCCCTTTTTTGATATTTCTCCATAAGTCACAGTTGAACAAAAAAGCTACACTGTTTTCTTGGGAGGCGTACGTATCAAATGATGCAAAATCAAGATCGCTGAACAGCTCTTCATTGTTCACGCCAAACATAACGCTGCTGTTATGGGTGATCGGAGCATCTGAATAGGCTCTGATCACAGCCGCTTGTTCGCGGGCAAATTCGGCGATCTTTTCCATGGAAAACTGCTGATACATCGTCCTTAAAGAGGAATTATGCAAAAACGGCGTCGCGCCGGGCTGCGGGATTTGCTCAAAGCGTTGATACGTCTCGCTCCATACATCGGCTCCCCACGCTTCATTCAGCCTGTCAATTGACTCATATTTCTCCCTGAGCCATTTGTGCCACAGCGTTTTGCACGTCTGACACATGCATTCGCTGACATGGCATTTGAATTCATTGTCGAGCTGCCAGCCGGCAAGCCCCGGCAGCCTGCCGGTTTTTTGTGCGATCTGTTCGGTGATCAGCCTGGCCCGCTCCCTGAAATACGGATGGTTCGTACAGACATGCTGCCTTGAACCGTGGCACATCGTTTCGCCTCTTTCGTTGACATACATCCTTTCGGGATGGCCGTGGGTCAGCCAGATCGGCGGGGTCGCCGTCGGCGTGCACATCACGGTTTCAATCTGATGGGAGGCGAGCTTCAGAATCACATCGACAAAAAAGCCGATGTCAAACTTCCCTTCTTCAGGCTCCATTTTCGACCAGGCAAACTCGCCGATCCTTACGATATTGATCCCCGCTTCTTTCATCTTTTTGATATCTTCTTCAAGAACGGCTTCATTCCATAATTCAGGATAGAAGCAGGCTCCGTGATACAGTTTTTTCATACTCATACCGTCTCTTTAACGAGCGGCAGTCCGAGCTCTTTAATACCGGCGGAAACGAGTTTTGCCATTTCCCGGGCGCCTTTTTTTGTAAAATGAGTGTAGTCATTTATATTTTCTGAAATCATGAAATATTTAAAAATCTCACTATAGCCTTTTTCCGAAAAATGCTGAAGACTTCTATCCATCAGGTCTATTAACAGAACATGTTCTTCAGCCGCGACTTGCTTCATGGCAATGCAATAATCGGGGAAATCGTTTAAAAACACGCCATCTTTGTAATGAAGCCTTGCCACCGGGGTGATGAGAAGAGGTACGGCTCCTTTCTGGCGCGCCCCGTCGACATACATTTTTAAGTACTGCTTGTATGTCGTATACGGCTCTGTGTAGCGTTCGGGTTTGTCCTTTGACGAATCGTTGTGGCCCATTTGGACAAACAGCCAGTCGCCTTTTTCGATGACATCCAAAATCGAAGCAAGCCTTCCTTCTTCAACAAAAGTTTTTGAGCTTCTGCCTCCGATCGCCCGATTGATCACATGAACATCTTCCGACACATAGAGCTGCAGAAATTCCCCCCACCCTCCTTGGGGTGAATCCGCTTTGTAGGTCTGCACAGTCGAATCTCCGGCCAAATATATAGTGGTTGACATGATCAGGACACTCCTTTTCACGATAAAATGTTTTCAATTCTGTCCTCGATTGTCAGCGTGTTTGCCGAACGTTTTTTAAGCAGATCCTGAAGTTTCTCTAAGCAGCGTTTCTGCGTTTTCGAGCGGCCATGATTGCCGCCGCGGCAGGAAGCTTAAACCCCGAATTCCTGCAGCAGCTGTACACCATATCGGTATAGCGTGTTCCGTTTGCCTGAAAATCCAGATTTGTCACCTCTTTCCGGCTCGTATTGCAATCGCTTTCTTTTCATTTTATGGGAACTCATACTTTTTTGTTTTTGAAAAAGCATCGGGATTCGCCCGACGCCTCCGGTATCGCACCTATTTTTGCCGATATGTTACAAATTTGTCTTCAGCGATGATTTCCCTGATCCGCTCCTTCGGATCGCCTTCTGAAATACCGCCGTGATAGCAGATCCCCCTGTCAATATCGCAATCTAAAAATTTCTCAAGAGACTTAAGTGCCTGCTTCATATCGGGCGTGACCCGGGGAACGGGCGGCTGCAAAACGCCTTCTGAGCAAACGAGTGCATCGCCTGTGATTAACGTTTTGCTTTTCTTCAAATAGAGGCTGATGTGGCCTGGGGTATGACCAGGTGTGGCGATCACCCGAATGCCGCCGCAAAACGGCAGTTCCATTCCGTCTTCCAGCTCCCGGTCGATTTTCGCTTTCGGCGGATGTTCTAAAATGGCCAGCAACGCTCGCGGCATCGCTTTTTTCGTTTCCTCATCCATATGCTTCGGATCTGTTTTCATGAGTGGACGCTCGCCCTCAATGTACGGCTTTTCCAGCTTATGGGCATAGCTTTTTGCCCGGCCGCCGGCTTCCCGTAATAAATCGGGAAGATTGCCGATGTGATCGATATCCTGGTGCGTCAAAATCACCGCCTGAAGGCTGCTGATCGGGACTCCCGCCTTCTCTATCTCCCGCTTGATTTGTTCAAATTGCCCCGGCATGCCGGTGTCGATTAAAACGGCCGCTTCTTCATCCCATACAAGCACGGGATTCAGCATCATCTGCTGTCCAAAAGCCTCTCCGCCTATTTCAAGCATTTCCAAACCGTCTGACATTCTCATCGATCATCCGCTCCTTACTAAAGACTGGTACACAGGCTTTCTGTACATCAACAAGCATAATAGCGGATAATACATTTGTCAATAAATAAATGATTATATCACACATTTTATATATTGTCAATATTATTTTAAATTTTTTTTTACTTATATTGACACCGTATAAATATTCGGACGGGGCGGCTTTTTCATCCCCGTCCCTAAATAAAATCCGGGATGCGGCGGCTGGTTGTAGGCGACATTCTGCCAGGCGACGCCTAAACGGTAGACGGGATCGTGCATGAGCGTATAAAAACGGTGCTCAGTCAGTTCAGTCGTCGTATAAATTCTCAGGGCATCGCTGTTTGCCGTCCTGAAGATCACCTCTTCCCGCCAATCGCCGAAAATATTCGCTTGAAGAACAGGCGTGCCTTTCGTCCAATTGTTCGAAAGGACCCTTTAGCAGTCAGCAGATTGATCAGTCTTCCGTTATGATAATCCCACTTATCGATTTTAGGAACGCCATCCGGCTCTTTCCAATCATGGTCCAGCAATTCGCGAAGCAGATCGCCGTCCCACCAGATCGCAAAGTTGGCAGAAGCCGGAGCCGCATCGCTGATTTTTTCTCCCTTATTCGTGTAAAGGCCGTACGAATTCCCCCGATTCCCCGGAGGATCGATCGCCCAGACGAGAGCGCCTTTATAACGGGGATCGATGTGCGCCGCCATTCCCCGGCCGACATCTGTATCAGCGGGGACGCCCCACAGCACCTCTCCTGTCCCTGCATCGCGAAATGAAAGGCCGTACGGCAAGCCCGGATCTTCATGCACCTGAAACACTTCGAGGCCGCACCGGTCGGGATCAAGGTCGCTGAGATGCATCGCATCTCCGTGCCCAAGCCCTGTCGTATAAAGGCCCTTGCCGTCGTGATCGACGGCCATCGCGCCGTAAATGATCTCATCCTTCCCGTCACCATCGACATCCGCGACGCTCAGGCTGTGATTCCCCTGTCCGGCATAACCGGCGTATCCGGGATTGTTGCTGTCAAACGTCCAAAGCTTCGAAAGCCCGCCGCCGCGGAAGTTGTAGGCGACAAGCACCGTTCTCGTGTAATACCCCCGCGCCATCACGAGGCTCGGCCGTTCTCCATCCAAATAGGCGATGCCTGCGAGAAACCGGTCCATGCGGTTGCCGTAACCGTCTCCCCAGTCTTCGAGCCTGCCGCGCGGCGGGTCGTAATCAACAGTCGCAAGTTCCCGGCCCGTTTCCCCATGAAAAACGGACAAGTATTCAGGGCCTGTTAAAATTCTGCCTTTTTCATTCCGGTAATCGGCAGATTTGTCGCCGATGACCCGTCCTGTCCCGTCAATCGTTCCATCAGCCGTTTTCATGGCGATTTCCGCTTTTCCGTCGCCGTCGAGGTCATAGACCATAAACTGGGTGTAATGAGCGCCTGCACGGATATTTTTGCCGAGGTTGATCCTCCATTTCGATCGGGCTTGTCAAGCCTCTGGCGATTTTTCTGCCGAACAGGACGGCTGTCAAAAAGAAGAGAATAAAAAGGGAGATGAGTATAGCTTTCATCGCAGAGATTTTGGAAAACATCGCATCAAAGGGAATCAGGCTCCAGTATGTCCAATTTTCATAGGGTGATGTGACATATGACATAAAAAAGCGGCTGCCGTTATTCTTCACGATTGTATATCCGTTTTGAACATGGGAAGATAAACGGGGCGGGTCGATTTTTTGTAAAGGGCTGTCCGAAAAAAAGGTGTGCCGTCCATCCGACATGGCAACCTTGCCAGCGCCTTCCTCCCAATCCTTCGGGAGATCGCCGACAATGCCTTTTAAGTCCGCCACGATCAATACGATTCCCAGATGGTCAAGATTCAGCTGTTTGTACGACCGGATTTCCCTGACTGATAAAAGCTCGCCGTTTGCGCCGGGCTTTGTCACCCATACGTTTCCCCCTTTCATGCGGGCCGCTTGCTTTGTCAATCTGCTGATTTGCCGTTTTAACGCTTCAGAGGAGTTTGCCCCGGCCGAGTATTCCGTTCCAAATGCGTCGACTAAATGGATCGACTTGATGTACCGCTTTGATCCCGTATATTCGGCAAGCTGATCCCAAATCTCCCGTTTGATCCGGTAGC
The DNA here is from genome assembly GCF_036963165.1 of Bacillus sp. JJ675. Taxonomy (NCBI): domain Bacteria; kingdom Bacillati; phylum Bacillota; class Bacilli; order Caryophanales; family Bacillaceae; genus Bacillus; species Bacillus sp. JJ675. The sequence goes on from NZ_JBALMR010000020.1 coordinate 13,583, forward strand.
GGCCGTATTTGTTCTGGTCATGTCCCGCTTTTAAGAGGTTCGTTTGAATGTTTTGATCTGTCGCGATTTGATATGACACGTCTTCGATCTTTTTCAGCTCATCTTCAATGCTCTTTGACGACATCATCAAAACTTGCGACGATTTCCGGTAAATTTGCTGATCATACATGCGGAAAGCGTACTGAACGCCGCCCAACATCAAAATCAGCGAAATCGCCATGATAAAGGAAATGAGGATAAACAACTGATCTTTAATTTTTAAATGCTGAAACCTGTTCACTGGACGTTAGCACCTTCATTCGCGCATGAAGGTCTCATGGCGGACGTCAAGCGCGCGGAAAGCGCGAAACGCCAGTTTTGTCAATACGAGGCTTAAAGCGCTGCCGCTGAAAAACAAGAGACATGTGACATGAAATAAGGTGAGCAGCACGAAGCCGATCGCACTTACGATCATCAAAAAAGAGACGAGCGGGCGGGCAAAACCGATCATGAAGCTGTATTTCAGCGCTTCGATCTGGTTCATCTCATAGTGGACATAGATCGGGAAAATGTAGGAGAGGATGATGGCATATATGATAAAAAGGCTGATGAATAAGCTTATAACGGCAGGCTGATCGCGAAAATAGACGGCGGCGATTCGAAAATCGACGTACAATAAAAGAGCGGTAAGGGACAGGATCAGACCGAGTATGACCGATCTCCCCCACCCTTTTTTAAATTCTGTATAAAACGTCTGAAAAACGGGGATATCCGTATTGCCCATCGCCCATTTTCTCGTCACGGCAAACATGGCGCAAGTCGCCGGAGCAAGCCCGAATACGATCAATCCCGCAGCTGGAAACCGATCCACAGCATATTCAGAAGCGCAAGCCTCATCACCCACTCGGAAAAGCGGTAAAATCCGTTCGACAACACGTGAATCATAATAAATAACCCTCCCCTTTTGCAGAAAACGCTTACATTTTGTGGAACAGAGTCTGATTTTGTATATTTCGCTTCCTGTTTGATAAATCCTTCTTTCTGAATGACGAAAAATGGGAGCTAAAAGCTCCCATCACCCGTTTTTACGATGAACAAAAGACTTTCAGCTGCTTAGGCCGGACGTACAAATCCTCGCCTACTTTGATTTGCAGCTTCAAAAAATCGTCTTTCGTTAATTCGATTTCAATGATATCCCCTGTATCGGTTCTCCTCAGCTCAAGCTGAACCGTCGACCCGATTGCGCGGATGTGTTCCGCCTTACAATGAATTCCGCTGTCATGGTCCGGCGTTTTTTCGACAATAAAGTGGTGCGGCCTGGCAAACCCGATACCATTGGCAGCAGTCTTTACGGTTTTCACATCTCCCGGCAACTCAAACTTGAAATTCCCATCGTAAATATATCCGCTGTCAAGCCGGCCTTTGAATTGGTTGACCGTACCGAGAAAATCGTACACGAACGGGTTCTCCGGCATTTCATACACGGCCTCAGGCGTGCCGACTTGCTCGATCCTTCCGTTGTTCATAATCACGACGCGGTCTGAGATGTCAAGCGCTTCCTCCTGATCATGGGTGACAAAAACGCTCGTAATATGAAACTCGTCGTGCACTTTTCTGAGCCAGCGGCGCAGTTCTTTTCTCACCTTTGCATCAAGGGCGCCGAACGGTTCATCAAGAAGGAGCACCTGGGGATTGACGGCAAGGGCGCGGGCGAGAGCCACCCTTTGCCTCTGCCCGCCTGAAAGCTGGGAAGGATACCGTTCGCCAAATTCTTTCAGCCTGACGATGTTCAGCAGCTCATCGACCTTTTGCTTGATTTCTTTTTTCGAAAGCCTTTCTTTCCGTGGACGAACTTTCAGTCCATAGGCCACATTTTCAAAAACGGTCATATTGCGAAAAAGGGCGTAATGCTGAAAAACAAAGCCGACATTGCGGTTTTTCACATGTACGTTTGTCTGATCAGCCCCCTCAAACAAAATGTTTCCCCGATCAGCTTGTTCAAGCCCGGCGATGATCCTGAGCAGCGTCGTTTTCCCCGATCCGGACGGCCCCAACAAGGAGATCAGCTCCCCTTTTTTGATTTCAAGATTGATATCTTTTAACACATGAAATTCACCATACGATTTGGAAACATTTTTGATTGATATACCCATTGTTACCTAAGCTCCTTTTCCTGCCGTTTTTGTCTTTTTTTCGAGTATGTTCTTCAGCACCAGCGTAATTAATGCCAGGATGGACATTAATGAAGCGACGGCAAACGCGGCTGAAAATTGGTATTCGTTATATAAAATTTCGATGTGGAGAGGCATGGTATTCGTCTCTCCTCTAATATGACCGGAAACGACGGAGACGGCGCCAAATTCGCCGATCGCCCTCGCCCCGCATAAAATCACGCCGTATAAGAGGGCCCATTTGATGTTCGGCAATGTGATGTACCAAAAGGTTTTCCAGCCCCCCGCCCCGAGGGTCAGCGATGCCTCCTCCTCAGCCGATCCCTGGCTTTGCATGAAAGGGATCAGTTCGCGCGCAACAAACGGAAGCGTCACGAACAATGTCGCCAGCACGATTCCAGGCAGAGCGTAGACAATTTTGATGCCGTGGTCAATCAGCCACGGACCGAACAGCCCTGTTGTGCCAAACAGAAGAACGAAAACAAGGCCGGCGATCACGGGCGAAACCGCAAAAGGCAAATCGAGCAATGTGACAAGAATGTTTTTCCCTTTAAAATCGTATTTTGTGACAAGCCAGGCGGCTGCGATGCCGAATACGGCAGAAAGCGGCACTGTTATCGCCAGCACAAGCAGCGTCAGCCTGATGGCCGCCAAAGCGCCCGGATCTGAAATCGATGCGAAATACACATCCGCTCCTTTTTCAAAAGCCTTAATAAAAATGGCGGCAAGAGGCATGAGCAAAAAGACGGATAAAAACAGATAGACGATGGCGATGGAGAACGCCCGCACCGTTTTCGCGCCTGAAGATGGACTCGTTTGACTTGCGTTTTGCATATGCGTCTGTGCGTTCAATTTTGTCAACTCCTTACCCACCGCTTTGATACACGCCATTGAAACAGATTGATCATCAACAGCAATAAAAACGAAATCATCAGCATAACACAGGCAACAGCCGTTGCCCCGCTGTAATCGTATTGCTCAAGCTTTGTCATGATAATCAGCGGCGCAATTTCCGTTTTGTACGGAATATTGCCGGCGATAAAAACGACTGAGCCATATTCGCCGAGGGACCTGGCAAACGCCAAAGAAAACCCTGTGATTACAGAAGGCAGCAGCTGGGGAAAAATCACCTTCCAAAAAGTCTGCCGCGGAGCCGCCCCGAGAATGGCCGATGCTTCCTCGATTTCTTTCTCGATGTTCTCGATCACCGGCTGAACCGTCCTCACGATAAAAGGAAGGCCGATAAACACCAGGGCGATGATGATGCCAAGCGGCGTAAAAGCGACTTTTATGTGCAAAAATTGTCCGATCCATCCGTTTGGCGAGTAGAGCGATGTAAGCGCAATTCCCGCGACCGCGGTCGGCAGCGCAAACGGAAGGTCGACAAGCCCGTCAAGCAGCTTTTTTCCGGGAAAGGTATAGCGGGTCAGCACCCAGGCGATTAACAGGCCGAATACGGCATTGACAAGGGCGGCCGCCAAAGCGGTCATAACCGTAAGCCGGATCGAGGCGAGAACTCTCGGTTCGGCGACCGCCTGCCAAAAGTCGAGAAACCCCATTGAGGCTGTTTTCATAAATACCATCGTTAACGGAATCAGGACGATGATGCCGAGATAGGCCATCGTAATGCCTAAGCTGATTCCAAAACCGGGAAATATGTTTTTTCTTCTTGTCGCACCTGCTGTTTTGATTGTGAACACCTCCAGCTTGCGTTACTTTTGATACAATTGATCAAACAAACCTCCGTCGTTAAAATGCGTTTCCTGGGCTTTTTTCCAGCCGCCGAAGCCGTCATTTACGTTCACCAGCTCTACGTGCGGAAACTGCTTTTGATATTTTTGAAGCACTTTTTTATCCCGAGGTCGGTAGTAATGTTTGGCGGCAATCTCTTGGCCTTTTTCGGAATATAAATATTCCAGGTATGCTTTCGCTGCTTTTTCAGTCCCTTTCCGTTTTGCAACCTTATCAACAACCGCAACTGGCGGCTCCGCCAATATGCTGATCGAAGGGTAGACGATCTCAAACTTATCTTTTCCAAGCTCATGCAGCGTGAGATAGGCCTCATTTTCCCAGGCGATCAGCACGTCGCCCAAGCCCCTTTCAACAAATGTCGTCGTCGCGCCGCGGGCTCCCGAATCCAACACCTCGACATGGCCGTACAACTCTTTCATATACGACTCTATTTTTTTCTCGTCTCCGCTGTAGACCTTATCAGCATATGCCCATGCGGCGAGGTAGTTCCACCTCGCGCCCCCCGATGTTTTCGGATTCGGGGTGATGACTGATACGCCGTACTTGACCAGATCATCCCAGTCTTTAATCTGCTTTGGATTGCCTTTTTTCACAAGAAAAACAATCGTTGATGTATAAGGGGTTGAGTTGTCGGGAAGCTCTTTTTGCCAATTTTTTGACAGAAGGCCTTTGTCCGCGATGCTGTCAATGTCATAAGCGAGAGCAAGTGTGGCCACATCGGCTTCCAATCCGTCGATAATGGAGCGCCCCTGTTTGCCTGATCCTCCGTGTGACTGCTTGATGGTCACGTCTTGGCCGCTCTTTTCTTTCCAATACTCTTTAAAGGCCTGATTATATTCCTGATAAAGCTCCCTCGTCGGATCATACGAAACATTCAAAAGCTCGACAGAACCCGAATCGGAAGACTGGGTATTTTCGCTTGAGCAGCCCGCTCCGATCAGTGTAAAAACGATGAACAGTATAGAAATGTTGAACAGTTTCATAAATTGCCCTCCTTTAAATGTTATTTTTATATGTTGATATAGGCGTTTTCGCTACTCTTCTTTTCCGAAATGCGAACCCGGGCTCCCCCCTTTAGCGCTCCCGATCAATAAAAAAAGCCCCTGACATGAAAACATGTCAAGGGCCTTCGGCTGTCCGATCGGCATCTATTAGCTCAAATTTATATTCATCATATTCAAAGTATTCCTACAAGTCAACTAATTTTTAAAGAAATCTTTCAAAATTAAAAAGGTTTGACCCGCAGATAAACCGGATCAAACCTTCTGACATTCTATTTTTTAGCTTTTGCAGACTTTTTAATATTGACGCCGACCGCCGTCCCGTTTCTGCTCGAATCGGCGACGCCCAGGAAAGATTTGTGTTCCCGGTCAATGAAAATGCTCTGCACGTTTCCGATGTCCACGGGACTCGTCCCAAACTTATGACCGAACTCATTGAGCTTCAGCCTGACATCCTCAGGCATCCCTTCTTCATAGCGGTATGATGAGAGACTGTTCGTGTAAATTCGCGGTTCTTCAATCGCATCCTGCAGGCTCATTCCGTATTCAAAATAATTGAGGATCGTCTGGAATACCGAGGCGATGATCGTCGTTCCGCCAGGCGAACCGACGGTAAGCACAGGTTTGTCGTCTTTAAACACAATCGTCGGCGTCATGCTGGAAAGCGGCCGTTTATTCGGCTGCACTTCATTGGCTCCGCCCGGAACTGCATCAAAGTCGGTCAGCTCGTTGTTTAAGAACAATCCGTAGCCGGGCACCATAATTCCCGTTCCGAAGAGCTGTTCAATCGTCGTCGTATAAGAAACGACATTGCCCCATTGATCTGTTACGGTAAAGTGTGTCGTTTCCCCGACCGTTTTATCGTCAGGCTGCTTCACGATCGAATAGTTCGGCTCGCCTGATTCGTATTTCCACGGATCGCCCTCTTTCGCCTCACGGTTTACCGAGTCGAGGCTGATCAGCTTCTGCCGCTCCTTAATATAATCGTCATTCAAGAGCCCTTTCAGCGGGACATTGACAAACTCGGGATCTCCGGCGTATGCCGCTCTGTCGGCATATGACAAGTGCATCGTTTCAGCCAGCAGATGATATTTTTCAAATGATTTCGGATCGTACTGGGACACATGAAAATCGTCGATCAGCTTCAGCATTTGCAGCATGAAAACTCCGCCTGAGCTCGGAGGAGGCATGCTCGCAATATCGTAGCCGTGATATTCTCCCCAGATCGGCTTGTCGGTCGTTACCTCATAGCGCGACAGATCGTCCGGCGTCATCGAACCCCCGAAATCCTGAACGACCCCTGCGAGCGCTTCACCGATCTTTCCTTGATAAAACGCTTTTGACCCTTCTTTTTTAATCAACGTAAACGTTTTCGCCAAATCTTTTTGAACGAGAATGTCTCCCTCTTTCAATGGTTTTCCGTCAGGAAGAAAAATTTCTTTCGCTGCCGTTTTGCTCAGCTTGTCCTGATATTCATCAATCGCGTCAGCCAGTACCGAATCGATTGGAAACCCGTCTTTGGCAAGCTTGATCGAAGGATTGATGAGGTCCTTCATCTTTTTCGTGCCCCACTTTTTATGCGCAGCTTCAAGCCCCTTCAGCGTACCCGGCACACCGACTGCATTTCCGTGCGTCGACCTTTGTGAAAAAGGGATGACTTTTCCGTCTTCGTCCAAAAACATATCCGGAGTAGCGCCAGCGGGAGCCCGCTCACGGCTGTTGATGATCGAGGTTTCCTTCGTTTTGCCGTCGTATACCATCATAAACCCGCCGCCTCCGAGTCCCGACATCATCGGCTCTGTGACATTCAGGGCAAATTGAATCGCAATCGCCGCATCAATCGCATTTCCGCCTTTTTTCAAAACATCGGCACCGATTTTTGACGCCAGCGGATGGGCTGTTGCGACCATTCCGTCTGTTCCTACGGCAACTTTTTCCCCTTCATCTCTTACACCTTCTGCTTTTGAAACTGGACTGAAAAAGCAACCAACCGTTAAGCAAAAGACCAAAACAATGAAAGCAAAACGTCTCATCAGCTCACTCCCTTTCCAGTTTGTTTCCACTATAAAAGAAATTGAGTTGAAAATAAAGAAGAATCATAATTTTCAATATTTTTTGAATCGAATTTCCCGGTTTTAAAAATGGTTTTATCATCATTCTTTAGGCATAATCAAATAAAAGGACAAACAGACTAGTTCATAACGAAACACATCATTGTTACGTTCACCGTTTTGTCAAAAAATAGACACACTTGAAAATTGATTGTTTTTTTCGACTGCACCTGTTTTTTTTCGACAAAAAGTTATATAATATTTTGATGTGTGCATTGTCTCATTTAAACAATGGAGGGTTACAAATGTTAAAAAGAAAAAAAGACAAGTTTTCTGTGCTTTTGACGGAAATTGCAAAAAATTTAGACGAAACTGCCGAGTATTTTGTTAACTATAAAGTGACGAATCAAACGACCCTTAAAGAATTCGCGGATACCTTAAAAGAGTATGAGACAAAAGGTGATAACTATGTACATACGATGATTAAGGAACTGAATAAGGCTTTTATCACGCCTATTGAGCGCGAAGACATCCTTCAGCTGACGAACAGCCTTGACGATGTGCTCGACGGCATCGAACATTTCTCCGCAATGATGGAAATCTTTTCGATTACGTCTTCTGATGAACACATCGATAAATTCAGCGGCTATATCAGAGAATGTGCAAAAGAAATCCTGATCACAATCGAATTGATGGCGGACAACCGTCTCAAAGAAATTCAGCCGCACGCCATCAAAATTAAAGAATACGAGCATAACTGCGATAATCTCCACCGCAAATCATTAAAAAATCTTTTCGGTACGGAAACGGATCCGATTAAAGTCATTCAATACCGGGAAATTTATGAAACGCTTGAAGAAATCGCGGATTCGTGCCAAAGTGTAGCAAACAATCTGGAAACCATCATAATGAAAAATGCGTAACGAGGGATTATAATGGATCTATTATTTGTATTAACCATACTGATTGTCATCTTTGCTTTGGCATTTGACTTTATCAACGGGTTTCACGATACTGCAAATGCAATCGCCACCTCGGTTTCGACAAAAGCTTTAAAACCAAGGCACGCCATTATCATGGCAGCTGTGATGAACTTCGTGGGCGCCATGACGTTTACGGGCGTTGCGAAAACGATTACGAGCGATATCGCTGACCCTTTTAAACTGCACAACGGATCACTGGTGATTCTCGCCGCTCTGATCGCCGGAATTACATGGAATCTCGTGACGTGGTACTTCGGCATTCCGAGCAGCTCATCCCACGCGATTATCGGGGCCATTGCCGGGGCTGTCATCGCATCAGCAGGATTCGGCGCGATTAAATACAGCGGATTTATTAAAATTATCGAAGCACTTATTTTATCACCGATTCTTGCCTTTGTTGTAGGATATATCATCTATACCATCGTCAAGCTCATATTTAAAAACAGCAACCTTGCCAAAACGAACAAGCAGTTCCGCCGGGTGCAAATCGCAACAGCGGCGCTGCAATCCTACACACACGGAACGAACGACGCCCAAAAATCGATGGGGATCATTACGATGGCATTGATTGCCGGCGGCATGCACAACACGCACGAGGTCCCTTTCTGGGTGCAATTCGCATGCGCCTTGGCCATGGGGCTTGGAACGTCAGTCGGCGGCTGGAAAATCATTAAAACCGTCGGCGGCAAAATCATGAAGCTCCGCCCTGTCAACGGTGTTTCCGCCGACTTAACGGGCGCTGCGATCATCTTTGGGGCCACGGTCATTCACTTGCCTGTCAGCACGACTCACGTTATTTCTTCATCTATTCTCGGAGTCGGCTCCGCCCACAGGGTGAAAGGCGTTAACTGGGGCACGGCCAAACGAATGGTCGTCACATGGGTGATTACCCTTCCGATTGCAGGAACCCTCGGCGCGTTTGCCTACTTTATACTGGATTTGTTTTTTTAGTCAACTTGAGCCTCCCGCTAAAGAATGTCTTTAGCGGGAGTTTTCATGTTTAAGAGATTTCCCTCATATGTATAGAAGCAGTATTGCACTTTTTCTCGGGAAGAGGGAACAAGCTATGCTGCTTTTTTATCAATTTTCAGTCTGGGTGATCGTCCTCGCCTTAACCTTGTACGTTTTTGCCGTCTGGCGTTTTGAAAAAAAGATGAAAGAAAAAACGATCGCAATCCGGAAAACATGGTATCTCCTTTATGTGATCGGCGCCGCGCTTTACTGGACGTACGATCCGCAGTCCATTTTCAGCAATTGGCTCCATTACTTGATCGTCGCCGTCTTTTTTACGTTGACTGATGCGTTTATTTTCTTAAACGCCTACTTCAAAAAGCTCGGCACGAACGAATTGGCCACAGACACAAGAGAGCTTCTTGAAGAAAACAACGACCTGCTCCACACGTATCAAAACAGGCTCAAAACGTACCAATACCTATTGAAAAACGAACCGATCCACATCTACTATGGAGATATAGAAGCTTACGCTGAAGGCATTGAAAAACTCATCAAACGGTTTGCCGAAAAAATGAATATATCCGCCGCACTATGCGAATATAATTCACAAGAGAGCAAAGATCATTTGCTCGAACATATGGAAAACCGTTTCGCTGTTCAGGAAAAGCTCGACCGGAAAGACGTGTATTACGAAGAAAACGGAAAAATGGTCCTGATTCCATTCTCGATTCATGAATACGACTATGTGATGAAACTGACATCCGAGGACCTTGTCACTGAGTTTGATTATCTGCTGTTTACTTCTTTAACCAGCATCTATGATCTTCTGCTACCAAACGAAGAGGAAGGTGACGAATGATGGAGCCGGTTTTTCAGCAAGACAAAGACCGTTCAACGGGGCGCGGCACATGTAAAGTATTCAAAAAGCAATCAAAAACCCACATCGCCAAATACGAAGTCAGCCCCCACACCGAACGGATTTTCAGGCAAAATGCCCGGCTGATCGATGAGTATAAACGAAAAAAAGCCTGATAAGAGAGGACGGGAAATTTCTCCCGTCCTTATTCCGTTTTCCCCGATCTTACATACAATAAACCAAAATGACTGCAATCGGGTGATGGTGTGAAAAAAATAAAGAAGCATGTGAAACATGTCGATTTTGCAAAATTTGGCCTCTCAGACTATACGGCCCTCCTCAGGAAAAGAAGCGAGAAGGTGATCAAGGCGTTAAACAGAGGGAAAAAGAAGAGTTGATATCTTTTTGAAAGCCCTTCGGATAAAACTCGTATTTTCTAGACGGAAATAAATCACCTTTATCAAAACAGCCGGTTAGCGGTAAATTGTACCGCCGACTGGCTGTTTTTTATACATTTCAATATTGCATATAGGTATTACAGACGTTAACCCATCCGATTTTAATGGGGAGATCATATAAAAATATATTGCCAGGTTTCTTTTAGTCCGAACACGGAAATATATGGGATCCTTTATAAACAGAAAGGCAGCAAGTACGTGAAAATAATCCTGACCACGATAATCAGTATATTTATCATTCCACTTTCATTGGCCGCGACTGTTCTCTATGCCGGTTTGACTATGCTAGTTGATGTCATGATGCGAAATGAAACATCAGGGTACCTCACCATTCCAATGAAAACTAAAAAGAAACATCGGGCTCCAAGCATCGCTCTTTAGCCCGGTGCCCCTTTATCCCAAAGAATGCTCCTGTTCATCTGCTGTTACGGATTGCGGCAGCCGATCAGCCTTGATCGGTTTTACAAAGAAGGCGACAGAAAGCGATCCCGCCACTGCAAGACCCCCGGCCAGCAAAAATGCGCTCGTAAAAGCCCCGCTGTATTCTACGATGAATCCCGTGACGGTTGGACCGATAATGCCTGACGTATTGGCGAGAAAATGCATGAATCCGCTGACTCCTCCGACACGGTCGGGATGAACGATGTCCTGAATGATCGCCCAGTAGGTAATCCCGGTCACATACAAAAAGAAAACCGATAGCGCGACTAATGCAACTGCTCCTGCCGTCGTCGTCACCACTCCGGCAAACCCTATACATACAGCCGCGGCCAAAAGGCAAACGACGAGAACCGCTTTCCTAGAAAACATCTGCTTGCCCGTGATGCTGAAAATATAATCCGAAATAAATCCGCCCAATGCAAGACCGATAAATCCGACAACCCACGGAATGATAGTCGCAATGCTCATATCGTGGATGCTCAGCCCGCGGGCTGTCGTCAAATAGCTCGGAAACCATGTTAAGAAAAAAAACAGAACGTAATTATACGAGAAAAAAGCAAACGCGGTAAAAAGAACGGTCGGCTGTTTTAAGTAAAAGGACAGCGGAATGCCGCCGCCCTTTTGCAAATTCCTCTCTTTCTCAGCGGCTGCACTTTGAGATGCGTCCGGTTTGTCTTTCATGAACTTCATCCAAAACCAAGTCCAAATGAGACCGATCAGCATAATCAGCACAAAGGAAGCTTTCCAGCCCCAATGGATCGCAATCAGCCCGACGATCGGCCCTGACACCGCCCCTCCGAGCGGCGTTCCGCACATGGCCATTCCGAGCGCCCTCGCCCTTTCTTTTTTCGGGAACCAATTGTTGACCGCCTTGCTCGTAGCTGCTGAAAGAGGACCTTCTCCCATGCCGAAGATGACGCGGATGATAAAGAGCGACACAAAGTTGTACGTAAGCGCAATGGACCCGCTGAACACCGACAGACAACCATTGCCGCCGACAACGTATGCTTTGCCCCGTATTTGTCAGAAGCCCAGCCCCCGATAAAATTAAAGATCGCATATCCAATGAAAAAGCTGCTGAACAACATCCCCATCTGGGCGGGACTGATGTGCAGGTCTTCCTGAATGAACGGGGCGGCGACAGACAGCGCCGAACGATCCAAATAATTAATCACTCCGGCTAAAAAGAGCATCACAAGCACAAAACCCCTGCCGTTTGAGAACATGGGCAACCCCTCTTTCCGCTTTTTTTATGAAACGTTAATCTGCCAGATTGATCATCATCTTCACAGAATTTTCCTCCGGTGCAAACGCTGATTCAAAGCCGCCGGCAACTTCGCTGAATGGAAGGTATCCTGTAATAAACCGTTCTGTGTCAACCGCACCGTTTTCAATGGCACGAATGACCGCCGCAAAATCGCTCCGCAAAGCATTGCGGCTGGACAAAATCGCGAGCTCCCTTTTATGGAACTCGGGGTCCGGAATCGACAGGCGGTCATTGACAAGCCCGACATAGACAAGGCGTCCCCCGTAAGCGGCGTACTTGTAAGCCTCATTCATGGAAGCGGCATGGCCTGTCGCGTCAAAAACCGCCTGGGGAAAATCGCCGGCTGTCAACCGCTTGATCTCTCCGGCCGCGTTTTCACCCGCGACGACGGTTTCATCGGCTTCCGCCCACATCCGGCTGAATGCCAGGCGGTCTTCTCGCAGATCCATCGCGATCACGTTCGCCCCCTTCAATTTGGAAAATTTCATTACGCCGAGGCCGATCGGCCCCGCTCCAATCACCAGCACCGTCTCCCCTTTTCGAATATCCGCTCGTTCTGCGGCGTGGGCGCCGATGCTTAAACACTCGACGACAGCCGCTTCGCTGTGTGTCAGATTATCCGTTTTCAGCAAATGGTCTGCAGGGACTGCCAAATACTCCTGCATTCCTCCGTCAATGTGGACGCCGAGCACATTAAGGTTCATGCAGCAATTGGGGCGGCCGCTGCGGCACGCGGCACAATTGCCGCATTCCAAATAAGGAATGACTGTCACCCGATCGCCGGTCTTCAACAACCCTCGGGAATTGCGGATCTCGGCGATTTCGCCCGCCAGCTCATGACCGAGCACCCTTGGATACGAAAAGAACGGCTGCCTTCCGCAATAGGCGTGAAAGTCCGTGCCGCATACCCCGATGCGCTTGATGTTGACGAGCGCTTCTCCCTGCTTCGGCTTAGGCTCTTTTATTTCAGTCATGTTGAAGCGGTAAGGCTCCTCACACACGATTCGTTTCATCGGTTCACCCTCCTATACGCCCGAGTAGGCCAAAAACCCGCCGTCCACAGGTACCGTAATGCCGGTGACAAATCCCGACATCTCCTCATCCGCCAGCCACAGCAATGTTCCCAATAAATCCCCGGGCCGGCCAAACCGTTTCATCGGAGTATGTGAAATGATGCTTTCCGCTCTCTCCGTCAATCCGCCGTTTTGATCGAG
>NZ_JBALMR010000020.1:26747-52059 GCF_036963165.1 Bacillus sp. JJ675
CGGCGCAATCGCATTGACGCGGATGCCCGTTTCAGCCAGGTAGACGGCAAGCCATTTCGTAAAATTTTCGATGCCGGCTTTTGCGGCGCTGTATGCGGGAACTTTCGTCATCGGGACTTGTGCGCTCATTGAGGATATATTGATCACTGATGCCCCTTTTCTGTTCAGCATCTTTTTCGTAAATATCTGGGTTGGAATGAAAGATCCGAGAAAGTTCAAATTGAAAACAGAACGAACATCGGCTGTGTGCAGGTCAAATAGCGTTGTGATATTTTCATTCAAGAGGTGGTCGGGATGCAGGGTTTCATTCGATGTCGTGCCGTTTGGATGGTTGCCTCCGGCTCCGTTGATCAAGAGGTCGCAGCCGCCAAAACGTTGTGCTACGAGACGCTCTGCCCGTTCGACGCTTTTTTGGTCGAGGACATCGCATTCGACCGCGATCGCCTCGCCTCCGGCTTTCTGAATGTCTGCGGCGACAAGCTCCCCGTTTTCAGCATTCCGGTTCAATATGGCCACCTTCATGCCCTGGCGGCCGAGCTCCCGCGCCATTGCGCCGCATAGCACTCCGCTCCCGCCGGTAATAACCGCCGTTTTCCCCTTTAACTGTTGATGGATTTCAAGCATTGTGAAGCCCCCCGTTTTTCTTTTTCCAGCGAATCCCAAATTCCCCATAAATACATGATCCCAAGCGCCCTGTCATACAGCCCGTATCCAGGCCTGCATGCTTCATTCCAGATGTGGCGGCCGTGATCGGGGCGTACATATCCGGAAAAGCCGGTTTCATGATAGGCTTTGACGATCCCGCAAATATCTACAGAGCCGTCCTCCGTCCTGTGCGACGTTTCGATAAAATCTTGATTATCATAAACTTTCACATTGCGGATATGTGCAAACGGAATCCGATCTGGATGCGTTTTGATGATTTGGATCATGTCGTTTTTCGGATTGGCGCCTAAGGAGCCGCTGCAAAGGGTGACGCCGTTGCTTGGATGGTCCACAAGCCTGAGCACCCGGCCGATGCTTTCTTCAGAGGTGATGATGCGCGGAAGCCCGAAAATCGGCCACGGCGGATCATCCGGATGAATCGCCATTTTGATCCCGCAGCGTGCGGCGGTAGGTATAATTTGCTCCAAGAAATAGTGAAGATGATTCCACAAATCGTCTTCTGTTACGTTTTGATATGCTTCAAAAAGCTTTGTCAGATGCTCAAGGCGCTCAGGCTCCCAGCCCGGCATCGTAAATTCCACGTTGTTTGCGATTTTATCGACGAGTTCAAAAGGGTCGATTTGGTCGACTTTTGCGTGTTCGTAAAACAAAGCGGTCGAACCGTCTTCCGCTTCTTTGTACAAATCGGTGCGGAGCCAGTCAAAAACGGGCATAAAATTATAGCAGATTACTTTGACGCCCGCCTTGGCCAGGTTTTCAATTGTACGCTTGTATCTTTCAATGTAAAGGTCTCTTGATGGCAGTCCAAGCTTTATATCCTCGTGAATGTTAACGCTTTCAACAACATCGATGTGAAACCCGTGCTTCTCGCAAATCCGCTTGACCTCCATAATGTCTTCCAGCGGCCATTCTTCGCCTGCAGGCAGATGATGAAGCGCCCATACGATTCCTTCAACACCGGGAATTTGCCTGATTTGCTCGAGGGTAACGGTATCATTGCCTTCTCCATACCATCTGAAAACCATTTTCATCACAGATCCCCCAGTTCAATAGGATAGTATCATTTTTGTCACCTGGTCCGGACAGTTTTTCGCTTTTCTCAGCGCCGCTTCGATTTCTGTAAACGGCATGACGTCGGTAATGAAAGATTCAGCGATCTTTGAATTCTCATGCAAAAACCGAATGACCTCCGGAAATTGACCGATGCTGTGCCTTGTACCATGAATATCGATATCTTTCTTCGTCAAAAGGAGCCCGGGAATCGTGACAGGTTCCCCTGTTAAGCCGACGATCACAATTTTCCCTCCCGCTGCCGCCAACAGGATCGACTGTTCGATTGTCGCAGGAACTCCCGCCGCTTCGATGACGATTCCGGCTCCTTCTCCATTCGTCAGCTTCAATATCTCTTCTTCCGCATTTACGTCAGCCGGCTGAATGGCGGCGTCTGCGCCGAATGATTCGGCAAGCTTCAGCCTTTTACGCACGGGATCGACGGCGATAACGTCCGCCTGAAACCGCTTCTTGATCTGAGCCAATATCGTTAGCCCGATCGGCCCCAATCCCAAGATGACAATGGTCTCGCCGTCTTGAACGTCTGCTCGCTTGATCGCCTGCGCCCCGATAGCAAACGGCTCGCACAAGGCGCCTGTGGCAAAATCCATATCATCCGGAATCGGGTGAACATGGGTTTCAGGGACGGCGATAAAATCAGCGAACCCTCCTTTTCGCACCGAGCCGATCATATCGATGTTTACACAGGCATTCGTCCTTCCTTTTCGGCAAGGGTAGCAGCTGCCGCATGAAATGGCCGGCTCGATCGCAACCCGCTCCCCCGGCGCCCGTTCTTTTACGGCTGTTCCCGTTTTTTCAATGACGCCAGACAGCTCGTGTCCGAAGATTTGCGGATACCGGCCGTAAGGATTCGAACCATCGTAAAAATGTACGTCGCTCCCGCAAATACCGGCCGCCTTCACCTTGACAAGGACTTCATGGGCGGCCGGTTCAGGGCATGGAACGTCTTGAAACACAATCGAAAAAGGCTTTGTCATTACCGCGGCTCTCACGCTCGTCACTCCTTTTTAAAGCGCTTACTTTTTGAAATAACCGGGAAATTCTTCGATCAGCATTTCCTTATCCACAATAACAAGCTTTAAATGCTCTTCGGCAATTCGGCGGGCTTCTGACGGCTGATGCGCTTTGATTGCTTCGATGAGGGCCGCATGCTGCTCATAAATCGTGTCCCAGTTAAAATCTGCAGCAAGTCTTAAAAACCGGATTCTCCGAAACGGAACGTTCATTTGCTGGATCGCTGACCAAATATTCGCTTTGCGGCATCCTTCAAAAATCAAGTTGTGAAATGCTTCATCCAAATCAAACAGGCTCTCATAATTTTTCTGATCGATCGACATCTCCTGCATCTTTACATTTTGCTCAAGCTCGATCATCGTTTGCTCCGGGAAATCCCGGCACGCTAATTCGGCAACCGCCTTTTCAAGGTTTTCCCTCATAAATCTCGCTTCCTCCACGAGATCGAGGTCAATTAACGATACTCGCGTTCCTTTTTGGGGATAGATTTCAAGCAGCCCCTCTTTTGCAAGCTGAAGAAAAGCTTCCCTGACCGGCGTTCTGCTGACTTCATACTTCCCGGAAATTTCTTTTTCCGAAATGTGCGTCCCCGGAATCAGCCGAAACTTCATAATATCTTCCTTAAGCCAATAATAAACCTGATCCCTTGCAGATCGTATGCTTGACTGAGTGATATTCATGATGCACCTCCCTTCCCCCATATGCTACCATACATGCATGGTAGTGTGGTAGTTGTTTTTTGAAAATTCTAAAATAAAAACCGAATTTTATATGTACATTTAAGAATGAATTGAGTTGGAGGGTGACCGGCACAATGCTTATTTTTTTCGGTAAAAATGAATTGAATTTTGAACGTTCCGTTAATGATGGCTGTTTTATCATGTTTATTTATAGAAAAGCTCCCGGAATTCATCCAGGAGCAGTTGGAACCCCGCAGGACTCTCATGAAAGAGAACTTTTTTATTTTAATAATAATTCAAGTTTTGCCTTTGTTTTCGGGCCATAAATACCGTCAGCCCCCAATCCATTCATCAACTGAAACCGTTTCACCGCATCCGCCGTTTTCGGGCCGTAAAATCCGTCGATCCCGTTATTTTTGGCTCCCTTGTCCGGATAAAAATAAAGAGCCGCCAGCGCTTCTTGGATGTGGCGGACGGCCGTCCCTTTCATCAGCGGGCGTTTGACTTTATAGATGCCCGACGGCAGCGGGTAAGNNTTTCTTTTCAATAGCCGCCAGCGCTTTTTCGGTGGAAGGGCCGTAAATGCCGTCGGCTGTGATCCCTGCTTGCTTTTGAAGAGACGTCACCGCCTGTACGGTTTCATTTCCGTAAGAGCCGTCGGCACCGTACTTCGGCAAAGGGAAGCCCGCGGCAATCAGCCGTTTTTGCAGCGTCTTTACGCTTGAGCCTGATGAGCCTTTTTTCAGAATCGTCCCTGTCGATTTGCTTGATTGGCTCGTTGCCGCCGTTGTTTTCGCTACCGTTTGATTCCCCAGAAGGCTCTCGACTTTTTTTCTGAATGCCGCAAGCTTGCTTGAATCGCTTACCCATGGCGCCGGACAGTTTTTGTTCGTCACATCATAGTGGCGCACGATGTTGTCAGTCGAAAGCCCGTAGCGCTTGCACAAATCCGCGACCAGTACGGCAGCGTTCTGAACAGTTTCGCCTGTGAATTTTACCGCCCTTTTCGACACACATTTCGACGCCGATTGCCGTCGTGTTGGCATTCGGCTTAAGAAAGCTCACATAACAGCGGTTCCCGTCATGCGCATGGTAAGCGACTTCATTCTCCGGAATGATCTGCTGCACTTCGTTTCGGTCGACGAAATAATGAGCCGAGGCGTAGCGTTCCGCGGCAATGCAAGTGCCGTTGAAGTAATTCCGCTCATTTAGCGCGGATGCCCCGGGAGTTGCCGTCCAGTGCATCACGACGCCTTTCACGCCCGACAATTTCAGCCCAGGCCGGGTGTACTGATTGACTTTCACAAAGTTTTTCACAACCTTAACCAATTGAACCACTCCTTTTTTTAAAATGAAAAAAGCCGCCCAGTAGGCAGCCTCATTTCGTCAATCCTTTTTGCTGCAGCACCTCTTTTTGCAGCTTTCCTTTGTCAGTGACATAGTTGTTTTTATACCAGGCGACAAGTGACGTGACGATTGTAAACACCATGGAACCTGCCAAATATAAGGCATCTGCCAATGTGTTGACCTGTTCCTCGCTGATCGGCAAAGCCGTTTTACCGATCATGATCAACATTTGGTTTGCCAATGCAATCAAAAGAAGCACCGTGCGAACCACTGTGCCTTTGTCAAAGGTTTTCATATTGCGTTTTCCTCCTATTTCTGCAAAAGGTTATAAAAAACGGCGATGGCCCCGCTGATGATGCCGGTGCTGACCGCCGTGATGATCGCGCCCGTAATGCTGCGCTTAATCCATGTTGTATTTTCTTCAATCTTGTTGAGCTTTTCGTTAATCGAGATAATCTGCTGATCGTGGCGGTCAGACGACCTTTCCAGCGTGGTCACGCGCTGTTCGAGCGTTTTGTGATCGGCTTTCAGCTCTGTCATCTCTTTTTGAAAAACGTCGAATTCCGGCGTTTGCGGCATGTTGCATTCCTCCTGTCCACCTCCTCAGGAACGAGGCAAAATAAAGACCCGTCTGCATAGACGAGTCTAATTGTTTTCGAGTGTAAGCTGGATTATTGGTAAACAATCCATCGACTTTTAATTGAAGCATTTTCTTTGTTAAGCTGTTCTCATTCTCGGCATCAAAAAACACATGAATCTGCAGGTTTTCATTATGAATCGTGTTGACAACGGATTCGTTGACCAATTTGGCATTCGGCCCGACTGCGGAAGCGTACGTTTTTATTTTTCTTAACGAATCAGGCGTTAAACGGCTGACTTCGTCATCGCGAAGGAGACGGGTGAGCGGAATGTCTTTATTGATTGATCGGATTTTCTTCAAGCTTTTTTCGCTAAAGGATTCCACAACTGCTTTGTTTTCTGCAATTAAACCATTCTTTTCGAGAATATTAACCAGCTCATAACCAATTGCCCATTTTCGTCTTCTCTCGTTTCAATGTAATAATTTGTAGACTTCCCGAGTTTCTTGATTATTTCTTCGATAGTTAGTATTTTCTGTCCCTTGCCGGCATTAAGCTTTTTAAGTTCTGACAGCTTTAAATCCTGAACTTTTCCTTTTCCGTTTGTCGTTCTGGCAACATCCTTATCATGTATGGCAACAAGCTTTCCGTCTTTCGTTTGCCTGAGATCGATCTCAATGTAATCCGCTTTATCTTTGACTGCACGTTCATAGGATAACAGCGTATGTTCCGGTTCTACTGCCGAAGCTCCCCTGTGGGCAATCATGAAAGGATGGTAGCTGTCGCTTGGTGCTGATTTTGTTGAAGTCTCAGCAGTAGAACAGCCGCTTATTAAAATGAATAGTCCGATGATGAGTGAATAGGTAATGTTTTTCATAAGTGCAAAAATATCATACTTTTCCACCAATATCAAAATTCCCTTTTAAAAAATACTCTTACATAAACCTAAAAGCACTGGTTATGCATCTTTTGAATTGCCGTTACCGGTTTTGGCACTCCCTTTTAATCGGCGAAACGGTTGGTCATCGGAACTTTGATTTCTTCAGCTTCAATGGTCTGTCATGGCAAAAGACCGTATATTTTTCCTCCGGATTTTCGTTTATTGGTGCTTCTTCTAAATTTAAATAATAAAAAAACACCCTCAGCTTATGCCGAGGATGTTTGGGGATTTAAACTTACCGTTTAACAATAAAAGCAGGTGTTTTCACTTGGAAATTCCCTCCATTAACGGTATCGTGAAAATACCCTTTAATTTTTTCCTTTCTTCAATTTAAGTTGAGAAATTTTAAACACTCTTGTCGGTGTCTGTTTTTTAAAAGTTCCTGATAGCAACTTACGAGATTCCCAATAATCTTTATTCCAAACTTCAGCCGAAAGCGTATACTTAAAGTTCGCAATACTACCGCCCCCGTATTTTGCAACAACGTCTAGTTGCTTTTGGTGAGTAGGAATCAGCATCTGTACAAATCTTTAAAACATAACTAGCATATTCATTTGAGCAAGGCATAATACATTTCTCCTTTTAGTTGGATGTAAAGTAAGGAAATCGGCTTGTTTCTTTCAGCTTCTCCGAAACATCAAAATCACCAACACATGGTTCTTTTCCTCAAGGGTCGGAAAGACCGGCAATTATGACAGGCTCATAAGGAACGATCGACTCTGCAAAAAGGATGTTTTAATCCGCACAGTACTTGGGTGCAGACTGGTGAATATTCACTTTTTGGTGGTGACTTGGGGTCGGTATTGAACATTTTACAAAACAGCGTCTGACGCTTATTTCAGCCCTTCTTACTGAATAGAGCTTGTCCCACCGGCGGCCGCGATTTTTCCTGCGTGACCTTTTTGTTGGAACCCCCGAGTTCATGGCTGATGGCCGAATTGAAATATTTCATTCATATTGTCGACAGAACCTGAATACCTCACCTCTTTCGTGTCCTTCGTTCTTGGTACCGCAGGATGCCGCCCCTCTATCAATTCGTCTTTTTCCAATCACTAGTTTGTTTTTCGTCGAAGCTGATTGGCACGATTTACTCACTTCACCTATAGGTGGCAAACGTATGACAAAAGCATGATCATTTTTTCACGCCGGACAATCGGCAGAATGTTTGATCTGTTTTTTCATTTTCGTTTGCGCACGCTTCACGTTTGTCTGTACGGTTGATTTTTTGATGCCGAGCAAAGCTGCAATCCGTTCATAGGAAAAGCGTTCAACCTTATGCAAAATAAAAATTTCTTTTTCCCGGGCCGTCAGGACGGATAGAGCCGCCTCGATCCGGGCTTTGTCGGCTGCCGGCACCTCATGGGCTGGCTCAAAACGGATTCCCTTAGAAAACGTGTCGATGATTTGCGGATCTTTGATCAGCATCCGTTTGTAGGAATCCCGTCTGTCGATGGACCGCCTGATTCCCGGTTCTCTTCCGTGTTCAAGCCAGTCGACGACATATTCCAAATCGGTGATCATGCTTCTGATCAGCTTTTTATCTTTCATCTGCTCAGCCGTCAGTCCCTCTTCGCCCTGAAGAGGCCGGTATAATGCTTTTGTTGTTTTTAATGTCCTTTTGTATTCAAAAAGCAAATCTTCCATTGTTGTTATCCTCCGTTTTTTGAAATAAAAAAGGACACCAATCAGCTGCACGCTCTTTCCGTGCATACTCTGATCAGTGTCCGCAGGCTTTCCGTCTTGGACTTATGATGTTTTCACTAAAACTTATAGCCGATTTCAAACTCGACTCTTGCAAGGTCCCCTTTTCTCGTTTCGATCACGGTTTTTCCGTGTTCAGGCGCCTCGGTCTGCCATGCCGTGCCTTTTACGCCGTCAAGCACGATCACCGTCACTTTGCCTTCTTCAATCCGGCTTCCGACAGTTGTTTCATGAATTGCTTTTAGTAGTGTCGGCTGTTTCAATTGCATTCCTCCTCTTCATGTGCTTCCGCTTTTGAGATCACCTTTTGTAAAACGTGCGCCAATTTGCTTTCTATTGAGTCTGAGCGGGCCCTTTCGTTGAAATAGGCGAGTGCCAGTTTTGCCGCGATCAACAGTTCCGGCGCAGCGGCGATTAATTGAGCATTTTTCTTTTGTGAAAAAGCTGTATAATCGCCGACTGTTGCGATTAATCTCCCGTTTGAATATGGAAACCGTTTTTTCTCGGCTTCACTGTATGCGGAATAAATATAGACATCCTTATCCGTTTTGACGACGCGCCATGGCAATGGGCTGTACGCCGAAGATTTTTCCACGCGTTTCCTTCCTCACTTTCCGTCTTCTTCATGCCATCTTCTGATTTGCACGTCTCTTTTAGCAGACGTCAGCACGATCAGAATCAAGGCTTTCAAACATTCAAACACCTTGCTTCACCCTTGTTTTCATTTTTGCTATCAGCGTTTCGAGCTTTTTGATCGATTCGGTTAAATCGCCGCTTTGCGATATGCTGCAATGCGGGCAAGACCTATAAGACACTCCCCAGCCGATGTCCTGATGAACGGAATTCCGCCCTTTGCACAATCGGCACATCAGACCATTCCCTCCAGTCTATGATTGATTTCAAAAGAGTTCCCTTTCAGGACGACGAGAAAGTCCCGGCACATTTCAAGGAGCCTCGTTCCAAGCGCTTCGTCAATGCGGACGATCTCTTCGGCGTCAAGCTCGCTTGAAAGCAGGATCGGTTTGTGGTTCAAATACCGGTAATTCACGATCGAATACGTTTGCTCAATCTGCCATTCGGTTGCCCTCGGCTTTCCGCCTGCAGGCTTAAACAGGTCATCGAGAAACAGAACCTCGATCTGTTTCATCCGGTTCAGTTTATCTTCAAGCACCGCAAAATCCCGCTTTAAATCGTTGAAGCCCTCGACAAATGGAAAATAAAGAACCGGAACGTGAAGCCTCCGCATCAGGTCGTTGGCCGCCGCCGTAAGCAGATGCGTTTTTCCTGATCCCGGGTTCCCTAAAAGCGAGATGCTGTTTCTGCGGCTCTCGCAAATGTCCGGATAGGCTTGTACGTATTCAAGGGCGCATTCGTATGCGTCTTTTACAGATTGATGCTTGCCTGCTGTCCGAAAGTTTTCAAAGCTAAGCTTTTTAAATTCCTCCGTAATCTCGCTCGATTTTAAAAGCCTTTGCGCCCTCCTCCATTCCAGGCAGGCGCAGGCCACCCATACTTCCATGTCCCCGCGCCGTTCGATAAATCCGAGTTCATCTTTGCACCTTGGACAGTCAAACGCGTTTAGAGCGGATTCGTCCGGTTTGTCCGCTTGTGATAAACGGCTCTTGTTTTTCAGCTCTTTCAAAACGTCGTCGATCGTTCGCCTTGCCAATGTGTTCCCTCCTTGTTTCCACACTCGTTTCCATGGCTGTGATGCGGTCCATGATGTATTTCTCGCAATAACCGAAGACCTTGATCGTCTCCCGCCTGCTTCTTCGCCGGCTTTCATACTCGATGAAGCACCGTTCAAGCCATTTGATTGTTTGCGGCAGCGGCACGCCGCGGGCGACAATCCGGGCGATGGCCTGATAATCCTTCGGCGAAGGGTGGACAAGGCGTCCTTCCTGGGCCGACCTGAGGGCGGCAAAACGTTCGACTATCGCCTCAACAGGGTCTGTAGTATTATTTGTGCTGATCTGTGTCATATCTCTATTCAAGCGGACGGGCCTGTCCGAACCGGCGGACTCATTTGCCCGTTCTTCCGCTTCTGAACGGACACGTCCGGCCCTTCGCTGATGAAGAAATTTTTTCGAATGTTTGACGGACAGAATGAAGCCGTAAGGCGCTCTCCTTACCGATATGTAGCCATTTTTCTCAAGAAGGGAAAGCCATCTTCTGACCGTTTTTTCGTTCACGCTGAAAACGAGCCCGAGCTCTGCCGCTTTCAGCGGCTTATGTCCGAGAACGATTCCCCATGTCACTCCATCCCGTTCAACCTCCCGCGTCGTTGAGCTGATGCACCATAAAAACAGCCAAACCGCATGTCCGATCTTTTCAAAATGTCCCGGAGTCAAAAGGCCCGAATAAATCGAAAATGGATAGCTCCCTTCACTGCTATGATGCCCGGTCATTTGGCTTCCTCCTGTCGTTTAAGCTTGACATACCGCTCATATTGACCTTTATTTTCGAATTGAAATACGGGCATTCCCTCCTTCGTAAATGCAATGGAGCCTCCCGCTTCACCGAGCCTCCATTGATCGAAACGATTCCCGCTGTATGGAATCAAGATCCTCTTCATCCGGTCTCCCTCCTTCCGTCAGGGCCTCCTGAAATAAAAACGCTTGTCCAAAATGGTCCTTTCGGATATGCTTTTCGCACTGACTCTTTCAGATAGCCGTATGCCCGTATCTCGGTAATCATTGGATGTTCGATGTTCATCCCTGGCGCCTCCCTCTTAGATCGATTTATTAACGATACGAATTTTATCAAAATCTATCTGAAAAAGATCAGGAAACAGCTCGCGGTCTGATACGGAATAGAGCGTTTCAAACTTCAGCATCGTGTTCCTGCCGAGGTTGCACGCGCCCCTTTCGATTTTGCGGACGTAAATTTCGGAAGTATTCAGCCGTTCGGCAACCTGCTTCTGCGTCAGCCTCCGCTTGAGGCGCTCTTCTATTAAACGTTTCCGCAAAGGCTTCACCCCCTGTTCCCTGATACAATTCGTATCTGTTTGACTACGATTATAAACGATACAGTTCTTATCATCAATACTTTTTTGATACTTTTTTTATCATATGTTTATTTCGATACATTTTGTATCTATAATAAAATCATAATGCCGAATTGAGGGAAGAGAGGTCATTGTATGTTAGGCGGCAGACTGAAACATTTGAGAGGAAAACGGACACAGGAAGAAGTGGCGAAACAGATCGGCGTTTCAAGGGCGCGCTATTCCCATTATGAAAACGGAAGAAGCGAGCCGGACTATGAAACCTTGAAAAAACTGGCTGATTACTATAAAGTGACAATAGACTATTTATTGACCGGAGCGGAGCATGACCGCTCTCTTAAAGATACGTTTGACGATCCAGATCTTCAAATTGCTTACCGGGACATGAAAGAGTTTTCTCCTGAAAGCAGGCAGCAGGCGATCGAGTTTATCCAATATTTGAAGGAAAAAGAGAAGAAGCGGAAGCCCGGGGAAAAACAAAACGGATAAATGGGGAATTTCCATCAAAAAATAACTGATGAGTGCGATAAAACAACAAAAAAGGAAGGATTTGCCGAAATGGGTGCTCATCGTTTATATTTTTGTATAGGCGTACAGAGCCCTCAGTGGGCTTTTCTTTGCCGAAAAACAGAACACTTGTTCGAAAGGGTGTCTCGTATTGAAATTTTATTTGTCACATCTAGAAGAATACATAAAAAATATGTATCTAAAGTTTGGTTTTACGGAGCCTTATCACATTGATATGAGCCGCATCGCCTCATACCTTAATATTTGGGTGCACTATGAAGACGTGAACAGCATGATGATCAAGCATGACGGCATGTACAGCATCATACTCAACAGCAGGCTCTCCAAAGAAAAGCAGTGGGAAGACTTTGCCCACGAGCTGTGCCACGTATTAAAGCATGCCGGAAATCAGTTGAACATGAACAAAATGTTCAGAGAGCTGCAGGAATTTCAAGCGTATCAATTCATGTATCACTTTTGCGTTCCGACTTTCATGCTTCTGAAACTGGATTTTCCCGAGCTTCGCTGCCACGCGGCAAACATGATCGCCGAGCTCTTTAATGTAACGGAAGAGTTTGCCGCCAAACGAGTCGAACTATTTGAAAAAAGGCAGATCGGAATCCAGTTTCACCAAGCATGGACGGCCAGCCTTCGTAAAGCAGATCCTTCTGAAGACCGGATGATTGACCTTCATGATGAGGAAGACGAATTCACGCGCTATCGAAAAAGCGCCCGACGCCCTTACCCTTTTGGAAAAAACGCAAAAACGTGCATCGCCGCCGAAAAGCGGACACCGTATCTGCTGAAAAACTAAGCTCAGCCATAGGCAGCCGCGGCCCCTTCTTTGACTGCTTTTATATATTGATGGAAAACGTCGTTTTGTGAACCGTCTCTTCCCTTTAAGCTGAAGCGGCCGAACATCGCCTTCCGCTGGGCTGTGCTGATTTCAAACTGCACGCTCAGCCCTGTTCTGCACCGGTTGTTGATGCTTTCCGGGGATGTTCCCGAAAAACGGGCGCCTCTTTCCTGCAATTCCGCTGAAAAGCCGTGCCTTCTCAGCGCATTGACGAAGATCGCCGCGCGTTTTCGGTCCGTCCCCCCGACTAATGTATGGCAATGTGACGGGTCAAAATAGCCGTGAAAAGCCAGCACGTATTGATGATCCGCAGCCATCTTGACGGCAAGCGGATCATCAAAGCAGGCGCTTGTCACATGCAGATCCTTGTTCCCGCGCGGTTTGATTCCCTCAAACAAATATACGGAAGCGCGATCAGCAAAAGCCCGTACAATTTCGCTGATTCCAGGCTCAATGCCGCCGCCGTGAGGAGACATCACAAGCAGGCCTTTCCCCGCAGTGCGTGCAAAAACACTGTAATCAACCCCTTCGGTTTCATTTTGTGACAATTCCTTGAAATTTGCGTATCGATCAGCGGAAGCCCTGTTCATTTCTTTGTTTTTCCCTTTCCTGATTGCCTTTTTTCATGTAGTTTATCGGGAGTTTTGATGATTGTAAATTACATTTTCTAATTTTTTTGTTATGATCAGAAGTATACTGTCAGATTAGGAATGAATGCCAAATGATGAAAAATATACTCGGGAACATGCTTGTCGTTACGCTCATCTTTCTTCTGATCATATTTGCCCTTGCGCTACTCGTCGGCACCTGTTTTTTCGGAGTGACCGGCTTTTTCGCGATTTTCGGCGTTACCTATGATTCGCCGGGCTCCCTGCTGCTGTTTATTCTTTTAAGCTTTGTGATCGGTTTTATTTTTGAAATTCCCGAAAAAATTCTCGCCCTGCTGATCGGGCATAAATTCATAACATTTGCAATCGAATGCTTCTTTACCTGGCTCGCGATTCACATTGCCGATGAGATGATGGACAGCATCACGATCCCTCTTGATGTTGAAATCATAGCCTGTATGTTTTTATTCGTGATCCAGCAGGCGTTTGAAGACATTGACGAAAAGAACAGGGCGGAAAATATCTGAAAAAAATAGTCCATTGCAATCATTTCAAAATAGGGCCTTTAGAAAAGGCTCTTTTTTTCGCTATAATTTATATAGACCGATCAGTATAAAATGAAAGGTGATAAAACGGATGAAGGAAAAAACAAGCAGCCGGGACAACATCTTACGCACGGCTTCGCGATTATTCCGCAAGCAAGGCTACCATGCGACAGGCTTAAATCAAATCACGGCAGAAAGCGGCGCTCCCAGAGGCTCGCTTTATTACTACTTCCCCGGAGGCAAAGAAGAGCTTGCAGCAGAAGCCATCAAAATGACCGGTGAAGCGGTTAAAGCATTTATCAGGTCTGCGATCAGCCGATCACCGGATCCTGCAGAAGCGTTTCAAGCCTATCTTCAGACGATGGCCGACGGGTTTGAGGAATACATCATGGAGGATTACGAGGACATTCCGATCGTCTCTTTCGCTTCAGAAACATGGTCATTCAGCGAAACGCTCAGACAAGCGTGTGATCAAGTTTACGAAGACTGGCGGCTTGTTTACGAAGAAAAGCTCATACGGTCCGGCTTTCAGAAAGAAAAAGCCAAAACGCTGAGCATCGCGATACAAGCCATGATAGAAGGCGCTTATGTGCTGTCCGTCACGAAAAAAAGCGGGCTGCCGTTAAGCGCCGCCGCCGAACACATTCAAACGATAATCAAGGAGGGGAAATGAAATGGAGCATACCAATAGAAGCACATTTATGATCATCGCCATTTTAATCGTGGGCAATTTCCTCGCTTTGATAAATGAAACGGTAATGAATGTTGCATTGCCGAAGATGATCGAAGACTTTAACGTATCAGCAAATACGGCACAGTGGATGTCAACAGGATACATGCTGATGATCGGAATCGCCGTGCCGGTTACTGCCTTTTTCATGCAGCGCTTTACGACAAGACAGCTGTTTCTTACAGCGATGAGCTTATTTACAGCGGGAACCCTTTTGGCAGGCATTGCCCCCGTCTTTCCCCTCGTCCTCACAGGGCGGATTATTCAAGGTTCGGGGACGGGACTTATTTTACCGCTGGTGATGAATGTCATCCTGACACTCGTTCCGCCGCAGAAGCGCGGAACGATGACGGGGATGATGACGCTTGTGATTTTATTTGCGCCTGCTATCGGTCCAGTCATTTCAGGCTTCATCGTCGAACATTATTCATGGCGGGTCGTCTTTTTCATGATGCTGCCCGTTGCGCTTTTCATGATCATTTATGCGGCATTCCGCTTAGAAAATGTGACCGAACAGACCAACCCGAAAATTGATATTCTATCGATCATGTTGTCTACCATCGGATTCGGTGGAATCGTATTTGGCTTCAGCAACGCGGGAGAAGCCGGCTGGAACAGCCCGAAGGTCGTCATCGGACTGGCGGCGGGGATCATCGGATTAGTCTTATTTGTACGCCGGCAGCTCACATTAAAAGAGCCGATGCTCGATATGCGGCCATTCCGGTCCAAGGTGTTTTCAACGACAGTCGTCCTCGTGTGGCTCATCATGATGCTGCAATTTTCGATGATGCTGATTTTGCCGCTCTACTTCCAAATGGCGCTCGACCTTTCGCCTTTGTCTACCGGCTTGCTGATGCTGCCTGGCGGACTGGTCCTTGCTTTGACTTCTCTTGTTGCAGGACGCCTTTTTGATAAGCTCGGCTTCAGGCCGCTTCTTCTCGCCGGTTTAATCATTGTCATCTGCGTTCTCCTGCTGTTTACAAAGATCTCAAGCGGCACATCGATGGCTGCCGCCATGATGCTGTACGCGGGCTTTACGCTCGGCGTCGGTTTCACGATGGCCCCTGTCATGACGCTCGGATTAAACCAGGTGCCCAAGCCCTTGTACCCGCATGGTTCAGCGATTATGAATACGGTCAACCAAGTATCAGGCGCGATCGGCCCGGCTTTATACACGACAATCTTGACAACCGTTTCAAACCGGTTTATCCGGCAATCTGCGATTACAAGCGAAAAAGATTTGCAAATGCAGGGGATGACAGCGGGCGTTCATACGGCTTACTTTGTCGCGATAGGGTTCGCCGTTGTCGCACTGGCGCTCTCTTTTCTGATCAAGGCCAAAAATAAAGAGGTGCAGCATATGTAAAAAAAGCAGTCCGGGATCAAGCCGGACTACTTTTTTTCAGAGAATAAATACGAGGGCAATTCCATATCCGCGCTGAGCATCATATTCCGACGTAATCCTCATGGCCTGCCAGCGCTGTTCCGGTTGATCTGCTTTCGTTGCGATTCCCGAGTCTGCTACAATCAAACCGTCTGCCTTGACTGTTTCGCCACATCTGATATACACCTGTCCGGCAAGGCCGACCACATTCCATTCATCGCGATCGTTTCTTGACTCGTATTCTTGGTCAGGGCGGTAATCCGGATTTTCTTTAGGGCCATGACCTTTTCGCCGTCAGGGCCTGGTTGCAGTTCATACACATATCCGCCAAACTCATTCTTGACGTAGCGGCCTGACCAGTGAAGGCTTGCTTCCCCGAGGACCACACCGGCGGTTTCCGAGATGACGCCGAAGAGATTGTCGCCTTTTTCCGCCGGTCTGATCTTATCGCCTTCAAGTGCGACAATCGTTCCAGCCGGAATCTTTTTCCCGTCGGGCTTTCGAGATACTCGGCGTAGCCTGTAAAGGTTTGGGGACCGGTTATGCTTCCAGAGGCTTTGATCATGCCGTTTCTGGCGTGCAATTCAATCTTTCTGCTCGCCGTAGAAGGAGTGCTGCCCACAACCCATTCCATTGCTACCGAATTGGAGTTCGAGAGAAGAAATCGCTTTCATCTATAGGTGGCAAACGTATGACATATAAAAAAGACACGGAATACAAATCCGTGCCTTTCTATATCAATCTAATATTTTCACTTTAACCGTTCTAACGCCCCAATCAAGCGCGTCTGCTTTATTTGGAATAAATACGTCGATTTTATGCCCGGTAATGGCGCTTCCGGTGTCTTCAGCGGTCGCTTCGCCGTAGCCTTCAACATACACTTTGGAACCTAGCGGTATCACGTCCGGGTCAACCGCGATTACTTTGGCATCCCGGTTGGCATTCAGATCGACTCCTGTTTTCGTAATGCCTGAAATGCCGCCGTCGTTTGCCGTATATGCTGTTGCTGTAACGGTGATTTCTTTTGCAGCCGATTCCGGCTTGCTGCTTGAGACTGCTTTCTGTTTTGCAGGCGCCTCAGGCTGTTCGCTTCGGACGGCTGCTTGTTTAACAGGTGCTTTCAGACCCGTCCCACCTCCGGTTACCGCCAGCGTTTTTCCGGCAAAAATCAAGTCCGATTTGAGGTTGTTCCACTTTTGAAGATCGTTCACAGAAACACCGAACTCTCGAGCGATTTTTGATAATGTATCTCCCGGTTTGATGGTGTACTGCTTTTGATCTGAGTTTTCTTCTTGAGAAGAAATGTTCAGCTTTTGACCAGGCAAAATAATGTCTGTGGAAAGCTGATTCCATTTTTTCAAGTCCTTTAGGTTCATCCCGTATTCGCGGGAAATCCCCCAGAGCGTGTCCCCTTTTTCAACACTAATCTCTTTTGCTGAGGCGCTTGCTCCGAATGCAGTCGCTGACATAGCTGCGGCTGCAGCCAAGGACATTATTGTCTTCTTCATAAGTTAAAATCCTCCCTTGTTAGCTCTTTTGAAACTAACAGGGAAAATCGTAACACAGCAAAATGTCATCCCCGTGACAGATCGGTGTGAATTCAGTTACAGTTTGTTTACTGATATAGTTGGATTTTATAAAAAATTTTAAATTTTTAAAAAATGATCAAACTGTTTATATTTAAAGGGAATGGGGTATTGGTATTGTGGACAGACCCTAACGCCGATGTTTGCCGAAGTCTCATTTTATATCATTTATCAAGGAGAAAAAAAGATTTTTTCAGCAAAACAGCGGACGGAAAAATTTTCTTCGAAAACATATTGTAATCTAACCGTAATTATTGTAACATTTGTAACATAAGAGATATTATTTTTCTTAAGGAGAGAGTTACATTGAAAAAATTTATCGTTTTTGCCTTGACTGCCTTCTTGATTCTGCCGATCCATACGACAATTGCCGCGAAACATACATCAGGTGACTTAACGAAACAACAGGTTTTGACGATGACATTACAGGCCCGCGAACATTTTTGGAATACAATGACCGGCCACAATCCGAAAGCAAAACACTCGACATGCGTAACGAAAACGTTTGAATATCAAAATTTGCCTTATGTTTACATGTGCAGTGAATTCGGCACGAAAGCAAAATTGACGAATTACTTGACCCCCGTTTTCACAAAAGATGCGATCACGAACGGATTAAAAAAATACAATATCATCAGTTATAAAGGAAAAATGGCCGTTCCGGTCGGCGACGGGGACAACCTGTTAGATTGGAAGAAAGCAACATTCAAACTGATC
Source organism: Bacillus sp. JJ675 (assembly GCF_036963165.1). Lineage (NCBI taxonomy): Bacteria > Bacillati > Bacillota > Bacilli > Caryophanales > Bacillaceae > Bacillus > Bacillus sp. JJ675. The sequence continues at coordinate 44,685 of NZ_JBALMR010000020.1, forward strand.
TCCAAAAAAGGCAATGCCCGCACGTATGAATTTACCGTGCCTGCCAAGGACGGATCGCCTTCTGCAAAAAGAAAAATCACATTCGTAAAGGAAAACAACAAGTGGAAAATCAATCAGCTGGATGCCGCCATCTAAATAAAAAAGCTAATGTCTAAAAAAGACATTAGCTTTTTTCACCGTTATACCGTCAGTTCAACAAGGTTGCCGTCCGGATCCTGAATGACGCTTTCATAATAGCCGTCTCCGGTCAACCCGGGGCTCTCCGGCGATACGGACGCCTTCCTCTTTTAACCGGCGGGTCGTTTCATCTACCTTTTCACGTGAACCCAGAGAGAACGCCATATGCGCATAGCCTTCTTTTTCCCCGCTTCCGTCTGCGACATCCGGCCGCCTCATCAGCTCAAGCCGGGTTCCTGATTCAAACTGTATAAAATATGATTCAAACTGCTTTTTCGGATTGACGTATTTTTCGTTTGCCGTGCCGTTGAAAACCCTCGTATAAAAATCTTTCATTTCCTCTAAGTTATTCGTCCAAATTGCAATATGTTCAATTTTCATTTTTCATCCCCCCATTTGATATTACCATATCTTTTTTAGAGGGAGATGTATCGACATAGAAAATTCATGCTTTGTTTTGGGCAAATTTGAACGTATTCATGAAGATCCCGCAGCATATCAAGACTGCTCCGATCATGATCTGGATCGTAATCTGCTCATGCAACTCCAGCCACCCAAACAAGAGTCCGAGCACGGGGACGAACATTAAAGCCATGGATGCCTTAGACGCTTCGATTTGATTGAGCACCCAAAACCAAACGACAAATGTAAAAGCGGTCGAAAACAAACCATTAAATAATAATGACAGAACAGCGCTGCTTGACCACTCGATTGCATGAGCAGGTTCCAATATAAAGGAACAGGCGAGCAGCATGACAGCTCCCATCATGAGATGCCAGGCATTCATATGAATGATATCAATATCCTTGAATCGCAGTTTGCTGAAAACATTCGCGATCCCCCAGCTGAGCGCCGCCGTAAGGACGCAAAGCTCCCCTATGATCGCACCGTGGCCGGCATTGAAACTGTCTTTGCCGAATATGAATAAAAGCCCGGTGAAACCGCATATCAAGCCGAGCGTTTTATAAACGTTCATTTTCTCGTTTAATGTAAAATGGCTGATCACGGTAACAAAAATCGGCATGGTATACACCAAAACAGACGTTTTTCCCGAATCGACGAATTGCATGCCGTACGTTAAGATCCCCATATATCCGAGACCCATTAGCAGACTCATGATGATATAGTTTTTTAGATGCGCTTTTCCGATCGAGAGTTTTTTCCTTCTGATGAAGAGAATGAAAAATAAAGGAACCGCTCCGATGAACAGCCGCAAAGCTGAAAACAGCAACGGGGGAATGTCGTGGATCGCCAGTTTCATCGTCACCCATGTATAGCCCCAAATGAGCGTAACCGAAACGATTCCAAGTATGACCTTGATCATAAAATCCAGCCGCCTTTCTTGTAAGATGTTGTGCTCGTTTTTATGATATGCTACCTTTACATATAACTGAAATACATATTAATTATCGGGGGTATAACCAATTGGTTATGAATATGAATCACCTGCACATATTTGTGAAGGTCGCAGAAAAACTGAATATTACAGAAGCCGCCAAAGAATTGTTCATCTCACAGCCGGCGGTAAGCAAAGCGATTAAAAATCTGGAGAACGCGCTGCATGTCCGATTATTTATTAGGGATAAACAGAACGGCTTAATCCTGACTGACGTCGGAAAGGAAATACTGCTGCTGGCAAGGCAAATGAAAGCAATCGAAAGCAAAATGCAGCAAGTGGCCGACCGGGAAAACAAACTGTTAAGCGGGAAGGTGAAGATCGGTTCGTTCCCTGCCGTCTCGACGAATCTTTTGCCGCAGGCCATCGCGGCATTTAGAGCGCAATACCCGCTCGTTCACATCGAATTAACCGAAGGGACGTCAGAGCAGATCAAAGGATGGGTAGAGGATCGAACGGTTGATTTCGGGATCGTCACATCCCCGTTTGAACCGTTTGACCGTCAAGTATTGTTCGGCGATTACATGGTAGCCGTCATCCCTGAGGAGCATGCAGGCTTAAAGGACGCTGCACTCGTCGACCTTAAAGCGTACCGGGACGATATAATATTTTGCAAAGGCGGCCATGAAATCGCCGTATCGCAAACGCTAGAGCAGCACGGAATCGAATTAAGGGAAACCTTGACGGTCCAAAACGCAGAAACATTGATGAATATGGTCAAACATCAATTAGGAATCGGCATCATTTCAAACTTTACGCTTTCGTCTGTATCACATGAGCTGGTCAAAAAGGATATCTTTCCCCGAATCACCCGCGAGATCGGCATTATTGCGCACTCATTCGATGAAATCTCCCCGGCGGCGCATGAGTTTATCAAGGTCTTGAGCCAATGTACAGTCCGATAAAGCCTGTGTCATACCCGAAAAAAAACCGCTTCGGCCAATAAGCCAAGGCGGTTTTTCATCAATCGTGAAAATTCGTGCCGTCTGTCGTTTCTTTAACGATGCCCGCGCGGATGACGAAGTCGCCGAAACGCTCGCCTTCCTCGCGCTCTTTTGCATAGCGCGGAAGAATCGTGCGAAGTTCGTTTAAAATCTCTTCCTCGCCGATGTTTTCCCGGTACATTTTGCTCAGGCGGCTGCCGTCAAACGCGGCGCCGAGATACATGTTGTACTTGCCGGGCGCTTTGCCGACAAACCCGATTTCGCCGAGCGCGTGCCGGGCGCAGCCGTTCGGACAGCCGGTCATCCGGATCGTGATCTCTTCATTGCGAAGTCCGTTTTCTTCGATAATCTCATCGATCTTGTCAATCAAAACAGGCAAATAGCGTTCCGATTCTGCCATAGCCAGTCCGCACGTCGGCAGCGCGACGCACGCGATCGAGCTGCGGCGTAGCGCCGTATAATGCTTGCCGTCTGTCAAGCCGTACTGCTCGATCAGCTCGCTGATTTTTTTCTTTTTCTGGCTTGAGACATTGGCGATGATCAAGTTTTGATTCGCAGTCAGCCGGAATTCGCCTGTATGGACTTTGGCGATTTCGCGCAGGCCGGTCATCAGCTTGTAGTCATCGTAGTCTGTGACGCGTCCGCCTTCGATAAACAGCGTTAAATGCCATTTTCCTTTTACGCCTTTCACCCAGCCGAAGCGGTCGCCGTTACGATCAAATTGAAACGGTTTTGCTTCAGCGAGACTCCAGCCGAGGCGGCTTTCAAGCTCGTTTTTGACCGTTTCAAGCCCGAGGCGGTCAACCGTGTACTTGAAGCGGGCGTTTTTGCGGACGGAGCGGTTGCCGTAGTCGCGCTGAATCGTAATCGTTTTTTCGGCTACATCATAGATTTGTTCCGGTTTGCAAAAGCCGATGACTTTGGCAAGCTGCGGATATGTCGCTTTGTCCCCGTGCGTCATGCCCATTCCGCCGCCGATCGCCACGTTGAAGCCGATAAGCTTGCCGTCTTCGACGATCGCGATAAAACCGAGATCCTGCGAAAACACGTCGATATCGTTTGACGGCGGAACGGCAATTCCGATTTTGAATTTCCGGGGCAAATAAAGCGGTCCGTACATTGGTTCGACTTCTTCCGCTTCCGGCGTGCCGGCGACCTTTTCCTCATCAAGCCAAATTTCATGATATGCTCGCGTCTTAGGAAGCAGGTCATCGCTCAATTTTTTCGACCATTCATAGACTTCGGCATGAACGTCAGACTGATACGGATTTGAAGCGCACATCACATTGCGGTTGACATCGCCGCATGCCGCGATCGTATCCAACAATACCGAATTGATTTTCTGAATCGTTTTTTTCATATTCCATTTTAAAATGCCGTGCATTTGAAAGGTTTCCCTCGTCGTCAGCTTCAGTGTGCCGTTACCGTACTGGCGGGCAAGCTCATCCATGACAAGCCATTGTTCAGGCGTGGCCACTCCGCCCGGCATGCGCACGCGAAGCATGAACTGATACGCGGGCTCAAGCTTCTGCTTTTGGCGCTCATTGCGAAGGTCGCGGTCATCTTGCAAATAGCTGCCGTGATGCTTCATCAGACGGTTATCGTCATCGGAAATTCCGGCTGAGATCTTCTCCAGCATCGACTCCTTCAAGGTGCCGCGCAAATAGTCGCTTTCCCTTTTGATGCGTTCAACATCGCTTGGCGGGCCTTCAGGCGCTTTTAATATTTGATTCCCCATGTTGGAAAAACCCCTTTCAGTCAAAATCAGTATACATCGCGCAAATAGCGTTTTTGCTGCTTCATCTCGGCTAAGTAAGCTTCCGCTTCTTCACGGCTCATGCCGCCTTCTTTTTCGATAATGTCCAGCAAAGCGTTTTGAACGTCATGCGCCATGTTTTTCTTATCGCCGCAAACGTAGAATACCGCCCCTTCTTGAAGCCACTCAAACAGTTCTTTGCTGTGCTCAAGCATCCGGTGCTGTACATACACTTTTTCTTCCGTATCACGGGAAAATGCGACATCCATTTTTGTCAGCACGCCGTCTTTCAGCCATTTTTGCCATTCCGTCTGATAGAGGAAATCTGTAACGAAATGCTGGTCGCCGAAGAACATCCATGACTTCCCTTTTGCCCCGGTTTCTTCGCGCTCCTGCATAAACGAGCGGAACGGCGCGACACCTGTGCCGGGTCCGACCATGATAATCGGCGCATCAGGATTTTCCGGAAGCTTGAAGTGTTTGTTCGGCTGGATGAATACCGGCAGCGTATCCCCCGGCTGAAGGCGTTCGGCGCACAAAACGGAGCATACCCCTTTCCTGTCCCTCCCGTGTGCATGATAGCGGACGGCGCCGATCGTCAAATGCACTTCGTCAGGGTTCGCTTGAAAGCTGCTCGCGATTGAGTAAAGACGCGGAGGCATTTTCCGGAGAATCGAAACGAACTCCTGCGCTGATGCGCTGAACGGCCCGAAATCTCTCACAAAATCAAGCAAATCGCGCCCTTGTAGATACTCTTTTAATTGTGCTTCGTTTCCCGGCGACGTGAGTTCTTGCAGCTTTTCATTCTCAGAAAATCCAGCAGCCTGCTGAAGAAACTTTTTCGTTAAAACAGTGATTTCAAAGTGCGAAGTCAACGCTTCTTTAAGCGGGAGGCGCTCCCCTTGTTTATCAACGGTGACGACTTCCTCAGGATTCCATTTGAGCTCCTTCAACACAAGCTCAACAAGCTCCGGGTCATTTTCCGGATAAATGCCGAGCGCATCACCCGGCTCATATGTGAGGCCTGATCCTTCGAGCGATAGTTCGAGATGGCGCGTTTCTTTGTTTGAACCGCGTCCATTAAGATTGATATTTTCCAGCACTTCTGCCCGAAACGGGTTTTTTCTCGAATAGACCGTTTCAGCGGCTTGAGGAGCTGCAGCCTGGCTTTGTACCGGGCTTCCGCTTTGTCCCCCGGCTTCACTCAGACCGCCGAGAACGCCTTCAAGCCAGGCGGACGCAGGTTCGTCAAAGTCAACATCACAGTCAACGCGCGGATAAAGCCTTTTCCCGCCGAGTTCTTCAAGGCGCTGATCGAAATCTTTTCCCGTCTTGCAGAAAAACTCGTACGAAGTGTCTCCGAGGGCCAATACGGAAAAACGGAGATCATCAAGCTTTGGCGCCCGTCTGCCATGGAGAAACTCATGGAAGGACAGCGCGTTATCCGGCGGCTCCCCTTCACCGTGCGTACTGACGACGATCAGCAGGTTTTTGATCTTTTTCAGCTGATTCGCCTTAAAGTCGCTCATGGATGAAACGGTTACTTCGAAGCCGTGCTCCTTTAGTTTTTTGCCGGCATTTTCTGCAAGTCCGTGGGCATTTCCTGTCTGTGATCCGTAAAGAATGGTCACTTCTTTTGAAACAGACTGCACCGGTTGAGCCGCCGGAGCTTCCGCCGTCGGCGCCTCCAGCGCGGCCGCTGCCTCAAAGGACTGGGACGCCGCCAGATAACCGCTCAGCCAGGCTTTCTGCGATTCTGTCAATGTCGGCAGAAGACGGTTGAGGAGCTCTGCCTGCTCCTGATTAAACGGACTGTTCATTACCTGAAGTTGCAACGATATCCACCTCGCTATGGAATAAAAAAATAACAAGCACCACTATTCCCATCAATCAAATCGGTTTTAATGACGCAAAAATGTTCAACGCGTATCTTCGTATGACTCGTAACCTGCGGTCTGATGAACATTTCCTAAAAAAGATTCTAATTTAAAGTTTACTGGAATACGCGGCATTAGTAAAATATATATTAATTATTGCAGCTATTAATATTTTTAATAGATAAGGTGGGATTCTTTTGCATTATGATGCGCTAAAGACATTTGTCACCCTTGCCGAAGTGAAAAACTTTACAAAAACTGCCGAAATTCTGCTTATGTCGCAGCCAAGCGTGAGCATGCACATTAAAAACCTTGAGAAAGAATTCCAGACAAAGCTGTTTGAACGCTCACCGAAATTGTTAAAGATCACCCCTACAGGTGAAATTCTATACGACCGGGCAAAACAAATGATCACGATATATGAACAGACAAAACAGGACATTCTCGACCATCACAATTCCATTAAAGGCGAGTTGAAAATCGGGGCTAGCTTTACGATCGGCGAGTATATTCTGCCCGCTTTGCTGTTTGACCTCCAAAACGACTATCCGGAGCTTGAACTTCAAGTCGTCATCGGCAATACGGAAGAAATCGTGCAATCCGTCCGTCTGTATAAGGTTGACATCGGTTTAATTGAAGGGCAGACAAACGAAAAAGATCTTTCCGTCCATGCTTTCATGCAGGACGAACTGTACATCGCCGCTTCAAGCGATCATCCGCTCGCAAAAAAACAGGAAGTGACGATGGCCGATCTTCAGAATCAGACATGGGTAACGAGGGAAGTCGGATCAGGAACCCGCGAATACCTTAATCACGTCATTCGGTCAAACGGTTTAAAAGTGAAGTCGTTTCTTATGATCAGCAGCAATCAAGGCATAAAAGAAACCTTGATGACGGGCATCGGGCTTTCCCTGCTGTCTAGGAGCGTCATCGACAGAGACGTCCAGCACGGAAACCTTTCCTTAATCAAGCTGAAAAACCAAACGTTTAACAGAACCCTTTCCTATATTTATTCCCCCATTATGCAGGATAAGAAAAACGTGAAGACGTTTATCAATGCGCTGGACAAATCTGCTCAATTTTAATGAAAAAAGTGAAATATTTAAAAACAATAAAAAGCTGTGCTAACTGAAAAAACAGAGAATAATTAAGAGTATTTTGTTATCGAGCTCTAAAAAGGAAGAAAGCACCCGATTCATTCGGGTGCTCAGCTTGTCGACAAAGT
>NZ_JBALMR010000021.1:0-43926 GCF_036963165.1 Bacillus sp. JJ675
TTCTTCACTTTTTTAAAGTACTCTTCAAGCGTCAGATTATGCTCTTTTATGACTTTGGCAGCCTTTTTGCCGACATAGCGGAGATGCCAAGGTTCATATTCATATTTCGTGATGCTTTCCTTCCCTTTAGGATAACGGATGATATAACCGTATTTATAGGCGTTTTCATCCACCCATTTGCCGTCTTTTGTGTTGATGAAATCTTGAGAGAGGGCATAGCCCATGCTCTTTGAGGAAATATCCATCGCAAGCCCGGTTTGGTGTTCGCTCTCTCCCGGATACGCCACGGCTTCTTTCGCCTTCTTCTCGCCCTTTAAGCTCACTTCGTTGTCATAGATCGTTTTTTGTCTGTCGTATGACCTGTATCCGGAAACGGCCGCAAGCTCATAGCCTTGTTTTTTTGCAGCGTTAAACAAATCTTCCAGCGCATCTGCCGCTTCTTTCCTAATATAGCGTTTTTCGATATCCTCCTTAAAGGAGAACTGAACGTTCGGCACCGTTAAATCCGCAGGTTTGTAATCTCCCGGGAGCGCGTATTCTTTATTGACAAGCGCCAGTATGTTTTCCGGATTTTGAATGGTCGGCAGACCGTTGACTTCTTTGAGTTGATTGAAATATTTGCTTTCAAGCACAAATTCCTGATCGCTGAGATCGCTTTTCGGGCTGTCCGTCTTTTGCTCTTTGTTCACGTTAGATACGTTTTTCGTATTCGTTGTATCCGGCTGCTTCTGTTCTGTCATCGAGCATCCTGTGCCCAGCAAAACCGCTGCGCTTAATAGAGATGCAATCGATGCGTATTTGTACTTTCTGTTCATTTCATATCCTTCCTTTTTCTCGCTGAAAATTATAAGGCGGTGTCCAATGCAAGCAGAATCATGTCATTAAATGTCGTCTGCCTTTCTTCAGCCGTCGTTTCTTCTCCTGTAATGACATGGTCGCTGACCGTTAAAATCGACAGGGCTTTCCGGCCGAATTTTGCCGCCAATGTGTAAAGCGCCGTCGTTTCCATTTCGACCGCCAGCACCCCGTGTCTGGCAAGCTTTTCGATTTGGCTGTCCTCATTATAAAATTGATCAGCCGTAAAAACGCTTCCCGCCGTCACCGGAATGTTCCGTTTTGTCGCAGCATCATAGGCCGCTTTTAAAAGTCCGAAATCAGCGCACGGAGCAAAGTCGATTTGTCCGAACGCCACCCTGTTGATTTGCGAATCAGTGGAAGAAGTCATCGCAAGGATCACGTCTCTTACATTGACATCTTTTCTGATTGCGCCGCATGATCCGACGCGAATTAAGTTTTTCACATCATAGCTGTTGATCAATTCATTTACATAAATCGAGATGGACGGAACACCCATGCCCGTTCCCTGTACGGAAACGCGCTTTCCTTTATAAGTTCCCGTAAAGCCGTACATGCCGCGCACTTCATTGTAGCACTCGACATTCTCTAAGTATGTATCTGCAATGTATTTTGCACGAAGCGGATCTCCGGGCAGCAGCACCGTTTCCGCGATTTGCCCTTTTTCCGCGCCAATATGTACGCTCATGATTATTCCTCCTGCCTTTTAAAGCTGACTGATAACTTATGGTGGAGCATCTGCTCGCATTATGTATTATAAACCAATACAACGGAAAAAGAAAATAAAGGCATGTGTCATGCTCTCTCCAATAACTGTCATGTTTAAAAAAGACAAGCATATCTTAAACAAGAATCATTCCGATTAAATTAAAGGGTGGGGAAAACCATGTTTCGTACAATCAACGGTTATATCATCGATTTTACCGGGATACTGGCAATCGGGGTATTCGTATGTCTTGCGGCAATCGGAGAATCGCTGGCGGAGAACCTTCCTTTTGAAGTGCCTTCGTCCATCGTGCAGCTGAACACGATCTTTATCAGCGTTTTAATTGAGGCGCTTCCTTTTGTTTTAATCGGGGTATTCATTGCCGGCTTTATTCAGATTTTTGTAACGGAAGACCACCTACGCGCCCTTATGCCGAAAAACAGGTTTTCAGCCGTCTTTGTCAGCTGTTTGTTAGGGGCGTGCTTTCCGGCTTGTGAATGCGGCATCGTACCGATCGTCCGGAGGCTTGTCGCCAAAGGCGTACCGATTTATGCCGGGGTCGGCTTTCTGTTGACAGGGCCGCTGATCAATCCGATCGTTATTTTATCGACCTATATGGCGTTTGGCAATGATGTACGAATGGCGGTCTTAAGAGTTGCCGCCGGTTTCGCCGCTGCGGTCTTGATCGCTCTTGTCATCAGTCTGATATTTCGATCCAGCCAGTTAAAGGAGAAAAGCAGCAAAGATGATCATGAACATGCCCTTCATCCCTCTCCTTTTTTGGAACGGCTTTATCATGTGCTGACACATGCGATTGACGAATTTTTTGATATGGGCAGATATTTGGTTGCCGGTGCTCTAGTCGCCGCTCTCGTTCAAACGTATCTGCCTTTAAAATCGCTGTTCATACACGGAGGCGGGGTGCTTGATGCGAGCCTCATCATGATGGCGCTGGCATACTTTTTGTCTCTCTGTTCGGAAGCTGACGCCTTTATCGGCGCATCTTTCAGGAGCCTGTTCCCCGAAACGGCCATCCTCGGGTTTTTGGTATACGGACCGATGCTTGATTTAAAAAACACGATCATGATGCTCAGCGTATTTAAACCAAAATTTGTATTGTGCTTAGCGGCGCTGATCACCCTGATTGTCTATATTTGTGTGAAGATCGCTGTCTTTTTATAGAAAAAGGGGGGGTTTGACATGGTTTTTCAAGCGCAGCAATTTTTGCGCGCCGTCATTTTGGCGGCCTTTTCAGGATATATTTTTAAAATCCATCATACAGGAGAGATCAGAAGGTTCATCAATCCGAAATACGAATATATGAGCCTGATTGCAGCCGGTGTATTTACTTTGCTGTTTCTCTTTCAACTGACACGGGTTTGGACGGTTCACAAGGAAAAGTGCGGGCTGTCCTCATGCGGGCATGACCACGGCAGATCGAAGCCTTTTTTGGTCAAAATGGTTCACTTCGGAGTGATTTCCCTGCCGCTCATCACCGGTTTTGCGTTTGCTCCTGCAGTTTTGAACTCATCTGTCGCAGCAAATAAAGGAACGATGCTCGCCAAAACAGATGCCTCAAACAGCGGGCATGTGACAACGCCCGGAATCGAAAAAGGCCTGGAGGAATCCGCCATTTCACAAACGGCATATGACCGGAAAATGACCAGGTTCAAGCACTCGAATCCGCTTGTGATGAAAGGCGATATGTTCGCCGAATATTACGGCGACATCAGTGAAAACCTTGATGATTACGAGGGAAAAGAGATCATCATCCAAGGCTTTGTCCATAAAGAAGGCTCCTTGAAAAAACAGCAGATCGTCTTATCCCGCTTTCTGATTACCCACTGTATCGCTGATGCAAGCCTGATCGGCTTTCTTGCCGAATGGGACGGAGCGCATCTTGCAGCACCGGATACATGGCTTGAAATAAAAGGAACGATCGGCAAGGCTTCGTTTAAAGGAAGCACCGTCCCGGTCATCAAGGTTCAAACACAGACCGCCATAAAAGAACCGGCACATCCGTACGTATATCCCGCGACAATTCAGATGACAGAATAACCCGGGATAAAACCGGCGCTGTTTAGTCATCCTATTGGTTAGGAAGGAGGTAATCGAGCAATGGGCAAAAAACAGCGCAACAGAGTAACCGGCCAGAAAAAAAACAACCACATCCCGACCAAGGATGTGATTGCAGCGGAGGAAGCGCACGAAAAAGACTTCAGCGCCAGAAAGCGAAAAAATACTACGTAAAAAAACTGCGGTTAACGCTTCCGCAGTTTTTGCTTTTTCAGGATGATTGCAGCAGAATGCGGTTGATTTTGCTCCAACCCGTTGGCAGCAGTTTATAATAGGTTTTTCCCTTTCTTCCCTCATCAATTAAAACGATATCGCCCGTTGCGAGAAACCTTGCCTTATAATCGTTCGGCACCGTGTCATATACATTAAAGGTCGAAAACGTACGCTCCAATACATCCTCATGGGTTCTGCCGTTTATTTCAGTCCTGTACACCATCTCATATCCCTTCTCTTCACCAAAGCGGGGTGTCTGAAAAATCGTCACATCGTAAGCTGTCAGCTTCTTTTTAAACAGTTGGAAATTTAACGGCAACACGATCCCTCCCTTTTTTTATTATATTGGCGTTTCGCTTTTCGATCCCTTTGACTACTTTTGTCGAACGAGCGGGAAGTTTTCGGCAATTTTCCCGAAGATGACAAACAGCGCAAAACCGAGGGAAACCCCGCCTATTACATCGGTTGTATAGTGGACGCCGAGATACATGCGGCTGAATCCGACCAGTGCGATCAGCACCCCTGTCCACACCATGACAGACGTCCGTCGCTTTTTGAAAAACGGCACATGCGTCAACAGGAGATAGGCGATGAATGGATACATGGCCGCTGCATTCATTGAATGACCGCTCGGAAAGCTGAAGGATGTCTCGGAAATCAGCGGGCTGAGTGACGGGCGCTCTCTTGAAATCCAATCTTTCAAGCCTTCATTGGCCATTCTTTCCGCAAAAAATAAAAGATACACATACAATGAAGCCCCCGCTTTCTTATAAACGGCAAGAATGGCCGTCAAAAGCAAAAGCAGGGGCAGGATGATCTTGCCTGATCCCAAATGGGTCACCATGTTGAACAGCTGTGTAAGAAACGGCTGCCTGATGCTTTCGACAGCCTGAAGAATGTTGACATCGACTGATTGAACGGCAGGAAAGCGGATGATGACGGCCGCTATGATAAATAGAACAGCCGAGATGATTGCTTTGTACATAAAACAGCTGCTGCCTCCTTGACCATTTTGTTAACATTGTACATCGGGCCTTGGTCAGCGGGCAACAAAGAAAGACCGCAGCCTGCGAGGCTGCGGTCTTTTCGTCTTAATCCTCTATATACTCATCTATCATGCATTTTTCAAGCAAATAATCAAAAGTGATATCGGCAATTTCGAACAGTTCGTCCTCGCTCGGTATGTAGCCTCTTCTCGTCAGCTCAAGATAAAAAAAATCAGCGATTTCTTCTGTATCTATCATAAGCTCAATTTCTTTCACTTTGATCGCCTCCTTATTCTGATGTATGAGCTGTCTTCCGGTTTTATAACCGGTTTGTCATAATGTTTGTCCCCTGTCATATACATGTTGTAACAAAAACAAAGCCAAGAGGGGGAAAGAAAAATGATACGGAAAGCCGTTGAAGCGCTTGACGGAGAGCATTTTGATCAAATCCTGGGGAAAGTCTTGCGCGTAATGTCCGGATTGATTTTGTTCGGCTGTTTTCCTTATTTTTTATTTTTGGTGTTTTTTAGCTGAAATATTCCTTCAGGCTTCCCAACACAAAATCCATCATATCTTTATATTCCTCATCCTGAAACATTTCATACAATACTTTATAGTCGTTGTAGATATCGAGCAGCTCATCCACTACAACAGAGGCTATTTTCCGCTCTTTTTCCTGCTCCTCGCTATCGCCCGCAAAAGGCAGGAACACCTTTTCTGTCAGCGGTTCATCGAGTTCCTGTCCCACTTCCCCCACATAATGGACAAAAAGAAGCTGATGAACAAACTGATCCATTTCGTATGTTCTGAGAACAAGGGTCAAATCCTCTTCCTCCGTCTCAAGCCATTCGCCGTCTTTCAGACGGATCAGTTCATATATAATGTCTTCCCAGCCGTCCTCTACATATCTCCATATTTCGGTTCTGTGGCCGGTGATCTTAAACAATTCTTTGCCGTAGTTTTTCACATACACGACATCCCCGATTAAAAATTCATATTCGATATCAAGCTTTTCCGTCTCGACGATGACTCCGTCGTAGTCTTTATAAAGCTGTAAAGAAGTCTCAAAATAAAGAACTTCATTATGATTAACTTCATACAGAAAGTGTTTGTCGATTTTATGAACCTTTGTAATCGTGCCGACGGTACCGTACATAACCACCACTACAACATCCCCGATTTTATATTTAGGCGCGTTTGACTTCATGCTGATTCCCCCCTGCCTGAAAGCTTCCGTCTTACGCTTATCGTATGCGCCAGGCTGTCAATTCGCATGGGCAGGGATACAGAGCGGCGACGAGTTTTCCAAAAAGCCCTCGCGGCGGCCTGAAACGACAAAAATGCCGCATGACTCTTGTCTGCGGCATTTTTATTGCTTTGTTTCCGTTATATATTTTTCCCAAGCTTCATCAAAGATCGTCATTGATGATAAATAATCCGCATTGAGCTCAAGATACGAACTGATTTCATCGTACCGATTTGATGTCTTGGGAAACCCGTGATCAAGGTAGGCGTGATTGGCGAAATCGCTGATATCGTCTTTCGGCTTTGGATGGCGGTATTTCATTAAATAATGGTAAAAAGATTTCACGGTTTCCCCTCCTGTCTCTTCTGTTGTTGTTCTATTATACAGCTCAAATGAAAAAATACAAACGATAAACCGTTCTCCGATATGTAAAAACCGGCTCAGAAAGCCGGCTTTACGAAGAAAAATCAAAGTAGTTCCGCTTTAAAATGCGCTCGGTTTTCATAAGCCCTTCAAACGACACCGTTGAAGGCAAAGTTTTTGTATCGATGAGAAACAGCTGGTTTTCGATATCTTTTATAATATCATCTTCCTGATACACCATCCCGCAGCTTTGGCATTTGACCGCGGGCGTCTCCGTAATTTCAACCGCTTTAGTTCCGTCAGGAAGTTCCCAGTAAACGGTCGTTTGACCATGTTCGGCCTTCGGTTCGCCGCACCAGTCGCAGCGCTTCATTGGGCATGCCCCTCAGCTTCCGCTTCTTTCTTTTGCTGGGCGAGAAATTTCTTTTCTTTTAATTCGTCCCGTTTCGCTCTGCGGCTTTTCAATGTTTCGTGGTCAGGCCTTTCCGCATAGCTTTCCCTTCTTTTTAAACGGTTCAATCCTTCAGGTGTATAGGAAAGGGTGCGATCCTCAAATATGGCGGAAATTCCGATGCGTTCTTTTTCCTTCAGCACTTCAGGATAAATTTCGCCGAAATATTCGTCCGCTCTTCCCGGCACATAGTTTTCAGGCTCCGGATATGAAGTAATGACCCCTTCAAAATTGCGGAGCACCACTTTATCAGGGCTTTGCGAAATGAGGTAGTTCGGCTGGATGGAGATCTTTCCGCCCCCGCCGGGTGCATCAATCACAAAGGTTGGAACGGCGTAGCCGCTCGTGTGTCCCCGCAGGCCTTCGATGATCTCAAGCCCTTTTGAGACCGGCGCCCTGAAGTGGCCGATTCCTTCAGACAAATCGCACTGATAAATATAATACGGACGGACCCTGATTTTCACCAGATCATGCATCAGTTTTTTCATAATGGAAACGCTGTCATTTATGCCCGCCAAAATAACGGCCTGGTTGCCGACCGGCACGCCGGAATTGACAAGCTTTTCGCATGCTTCCTTTGCTTCCTCCGTAATTTCGATGCTGGTATTAAAATGCGTATTCAGCCACACGGGATGATACTTTTTTAAAATGTCGCATAGCTTGTCGGTTATCCGCTGGGGAAACACGACAGGCGCCCGCGTCCCGATCCGGATAATTTCAACGTGCGGTATGGCGCGAAGGTTTTTCAAAATGTATTCCAGAATCTGATCGTTGATCAGCAGTCCGTCGCCGCCTGAAATGAGAACGTCCCTGACTTCAGGCGTGTCGCGGATATATCCGATCGCCTGGTCAAGCTGCTTTTTTGGCACGCCCATTCCGATTTGGCCCGAAAACCGCCGCCTTGTACAGTATCTGCAATACATCGAGCATTGATTTGTGACGAGAAACAGGACACGGTCGGGGTAGCGGTGGGTTAAACCGGGGACTGGCGAATCTTCGTCCTCCTCAAGGGGATCTTCAAGGTCATATTTTGTTTTATGCATTTCTTCGGAAAGCGGAACGGACTGCATCCTGATCGGACAGCGGGGGTCATCCGGATTCATGAGCGAGGCGTAATAAGGCGTAATGTTTAAGGGAATCGTTTTCGTGGACAGCCGCACCCCCTCCTCTTCTTCTTTTGTCAGGTTGACGACTTTTTTTAAATTGTCGAGGGTTCTGACCGTATTTGTCAGCTGCCATATCCAATCATTCCACTTTTCCTCCGGCACATCCTTCCAAAGTTCAATCTCCTTCCAGTGCCTTTTCGGCTTGAACAGACCGTTTGTCATCTTTCATCCCCCTATCAGCATTTTCCCTTTTACTTTCCAAGTTATGTGAGCGGCAGGGAAAGTGACTCTTCATTTTGAAAAACAATCCCGGCCGAATCTGAGCTTTCCGCCCGGATTTGTCATTTCAGGCGGACGGCTTAAATTTTTGCACCAGATGTTCATGTTCTCCAAGCTTTTATAAATGAAGCAATTGTTCGCCAGCCGGCCTCTGTATCGGTAGGATAAATGGCAAAGCGTGGCGTTCATACCCAAAGAAGCGGCTCTTGCAATCGAAAAAACATAAAAGACGCCCGCCTGCTTCAATTCGGCTTCAAGCGCTGTAATCAGGCGCTTTGTCAAAGAAAAACCGCGGTGTGAAGGAAGAACGGCACAGTCAGTCATTTCCGCATTCCTGAGCGTTTGGTTGACGTCAGCACAGGCCGCTGCGACAAGCTTCGTCTGATCAAAGGCGAGGTAGTATACGGCTCCTTGCGCCATCGTCTTTTTGACATATGCAGGGTCTGTAACCGGCGCCGGATAGACGGGGAATACGTCTTGATAAAGCTTTGCCAAAAGGGGTGCATCGCCGCTTTCGGCAGGCCGGATGAAAAACGGCGTCTGCTCTTTTTCCTGCGGAGCCGGGGAAAGAAACAGCTTCCTGAGCATATCATCCTGAGCGAGCCAATCGGCTGTGTTTCGCCTGTTTTGATTCAAATATTGGACAAGCACGGCTGCATCATGGCCGTTATAATATCCGTCAATCTGTCCTTCCGGCTCAAACAAATGCTCCAGCAAACCGGCCGTGTCGTTTTTTTTCGCAAAAATGATGATTTTCTCAATATCATGTTCTGTTGCCGTCTCCATCATATCGAGGAAAAAAGAACAGACATCCCCCTCATAATTGATGATTCTGATTCTTTTATTGAAAAGATCGAGATCAAGCTCAAGCCGGCAGGTTTCATTTTCCCATTTTTTGATCATGCTTTTCCCTCCGAAACAGCCGGTCTATATTCTTTCGATGCCGCACCACTTCATAATAAAAAGACTGATAATCTTCGCCGCTTTGATAAGGGCGCCTTTTTCGATATATTCATTGGCTTGGTGAGCCAGTTTCGTTTCACCGGGGCCGAATACGATGACGGGGGTGTTCCCCGCATGCGACAATATGCCGCCGTCTGTCGCCCATGGGGACGCTTCGACGACGGGCTGTTCGCCGGTGATTGTTTCATAGGCTGATTTGAGCGTCTTGGCCAGTTCGTCATCCTCGGTCAAATCGTTTGGAAGCCACATTGCGCCAAACCATTCAAGTTCGGCCGGATAATGTTTAAACCATTCGTCTTGATATTCCAGATCCTTCAGCCAGCTCTCCAGTTCAGATTGAACATCTTCGGGGGATTCGTTCGGGGCGATGCCGCACCTTCCCTCTATCATTACGGTGTCGGCTACCGATGAAGGCCATGTGCCTCCTTTGATCGTTCCGATGTTGATCGGAACCGGAATCGGAATATTTTCATATAATGGATCTGTTATTCTTTTATTCCTCACCTTTTCAAGCTGGCGGATGGATTCGATGACAATCATGCTCTTTTCGATTGCGCTGACCCCTTCATACCTTGTACCTCCGTGTGCTGAAAGCCCCTTTACCGCGATTCTGAACCACATCGATCCCTGCTGTTTGATAAACAATTTCATGTTCGTCGGCTCCGGAATCAGCGCACCGTCCGCGCGATAGCCCCTCGTGACGGCGGCCAGCGTTCCCGCTCCTCCGCATTCTTCGTCAACGACGCTTTGGAAGATGAGGTCTCCCTTCAGCCTGATGCCGCACTTTTCGAGTGCTTCCATCGCCATTAACAGAGCGGTGGTCCCCCCTTTCATATCTGTTGTTCCTCTGCCGTAGATCCTTCCTTGTTTGACAACAGGCTGAAACGGCTCGGTATCCCAATCCTTCTTGCTTCCTTCAGGCACAACATCGATGTGGCCGTTTAAAATGAGAGATTTTCCGCCTCCTGTGCCCCGTTTTCTGGCCGCGATGTTCGGGCTTTCTTTAAAGCTCGTTCTGTCGGACTTAAAAAGCGGATGCTGGCGCAACTGCTTAATGCTCGGTTCCCAGACGTCGATTTCGGCGTCAAACTGCCTCAGTTTTTCCAAAACGACCGCTTGCGCGTGAAATTCCTGCCCCATCGTGCTTTTTTCCCCGACGAGCTTTTTTAACAGACGAACCGCTTTGATTTCATGCGTATCAATCCAGTCGCACACTTTTTTCTCTATGTTCTCCATCCAATTCCTCCTCCCTGCGAAAACGGCAGATCGGTCTGGACGCGTCCATCCGTCAGCCGCAGCACGTCATCAAGAGACGCTTCATTCATCAGTTCCTTCAATACAAAGTGATTGTTTTCAATCGCAAATACCGCTTTATCAGTGATCACCATGTCAACGCAAGCCTTCGCCGTGAGCGGAAGGGTGCAGGCTTCGAGAAGCTTGGGCTCCCCGTTTTTATCCGTATGGCTCATGACGACGATCACTTTTTTTGCTTTTTGCGCAAGCTCCATCGCCCCTCCCATCCCCGGAACTTTTTTTCCCGGCACAATCCAGTTGGCAAGATCTCCGGATTGGCTGACCTGAAGGGAGCCAAGGATCGTCAAATCAATACAGCCCTTTCTGATCATTCCGAACGACACGGCGGAGTCAAAATAAGAGGCGCCTTTTACGACAGTGACCGGGTAGCCCGCCGCATTGCAAAGATTCTCATCCTCCATCCCTTTTTCAGGTGTCTCTCCGATGCCGAGCACACCGTTTTCGGATTGAATCATGACGGAAATCCCCGGACGCAGGAAGTTCGGGACGAGCGACGGGATGCCGATTCCCAAGTTGACGATCATTCCGTTTTTCACTTCTTGAGCCGCTCTTCTAGCGATCTCTTCCCTCTCTAATGCTCCCAAACCCATTTCCACATCACCCCCTTTGATTCGGCCACCCCATCGACGAAAATGCCGGGTGTCACGATTTCCTCTTCATGCAGTCCGCCTGCCGGGACGATTTGTTCAACCTCTGCATACGTTTTGTCTGCAGCCATCGCCATGAGCGGATTCATGTTGCGGGCTGTTTTGTCATAGGTGAGGTTGCCGAATTCATCAGCCGTTTTTCCGTAAATAAAGGCAATTTCCGCAGTCAGCGCTGTTTCTGCGATGAGCGTGCGGCCGTTTAGGGAGACGGTTTTCTTTTCTTCCAGCACCATCTCATTGTCGATTCCGACGTCTGTTAAAATGCCGCCAAGTCCGACGCCGCCCGCACGGATCCGTTCGGCCAGCGTTCCCTGAGGCGAAAATTTGACTTCGAGAAGGCCGTCGGTCATTTGTTTGCCGGCGACGGGGTTGGAGCCGATATGGGAGGCGATCAGCGTTTTGACGCGGTTGTTGACGATCAGAGGTCCGATGCCGATCCCGGGAAATCCTGCATCGTTACAAATTACGGTTAAGTTTTTTACGCCTTTTTCCAAAATCGCCCTGATGAGCGACGGCGGTGAGCCGACGCCGCCAAACCCTCCAAACATCAGGGTCGATCCATCCTTTACATCTGCTACCGCATCCTCGATTGACATCCGTTTATTCAAAAGGGCCATCTGCCTGTATCCCCTTTTCTACTTGTTTTTCAACTTCATGGACAGACTCTCTGAATATGTGAACGAGCTCCTCCATCTCCGCTTCTGATACCGTAAGCGGCGGCGCGACGATGACGGCGTCGCCTCCCCCTCCGTCGATGCCGGCTTGCGCCGGGTACAGGAGGAGTCCCCTCTTTTTCGCTTCCGCAATGATCCGCCCTGATACCGATAAGGAGTCGGGAAACGTCTTTTTGCTTTTTTGATCGGAGACGAACTCGACGCCCAAGAGCAGCCCTTTGCCGCGGATTTCGCCGATGATACCGGTTTGTTCCATAACGCTTATTAATTTCTCCTTCAGCATATCACCCTTTACCGCGGCTTTTCGGGGGAGATCGTTCTTGATGATATAGCGGAGAACCGCAAGTGCCGCAGCGGCTGAAAAAGGATTGGCGCTGTAGGTATGTCCGCTCATGATGACTCCTGATCCATTTTTGATCGTCTCCATCATGTCATCGGTTATAACGGCAGCAGCAATCGGAGAATAGCCTGCGCTCATTCCCTTGCCGAGAACGGCGATGTCCGGTGTGACGCCCCAATGTTCGATGGCAAGCATCCTTCCCGTCCTTCCCAAGCCGCTCATCACTTCATCCGCAATAAACAGAATATCGTTCGCTTCACAAATGTCCTTTATTTTTTTGTAATAGTCGCCGGGAGCCGTAATCGCGGCACCGGCCGCTCCGATCACAGGCTCCGCTACAAAGCCGGCGATAAACCGTTTGCCGATTCGTTTGATCGAAAGCTCCACTTCATTCGCGCATGCCGCACCGCAAGCTGAAGAATCAAGCTCATACGGACATCTGTAGCAGTTCGGTGCGGATGCGGCTGGGTATCTGTGAAGAAGATGGGTAAAACGGTAACGTCGCTCATAGAATCCCGACAGCGAAAGGGCTCCGTTCGTAATGCCGTGATAGCTGTTCCACCTGGAAAGAAACACCGTTTTATCGTGTTGTCCTTTCTCTTGCCAATATTGAACGGCAATCTTCATCGCGGTTTCCACCGCCTCAGACCCGCTGTTTACAAAAAAAGACCAATTCAAATCGCCCGGAAGCGCGTCTGCCAATAGCTCGGCAAGCTGTTCGGCCGGCTCGCTGGTAAACTGCGAACGATAGACAAAAGAAACTGCATCAAGCTGTTCTTTGAGCCGGGCGATAACCTCTGCTGCGCCATGGCCGAGATTGCAGGTAACGGCACCTGAGCAGCCATCGAGATATCGTTTTCCCGACTGGTCATAAATATAGCTTCCTTTTGCATGGTGAACGACCGGATAACTTCCGTGAAGATCCGGTTTAATCAAAAATGACATGCGGCATATCCCCCCTCCCAAGGAACAGGACTTTCTTTACATTGTATGAAACGGGAAATGGCCGCATTCTTTTTTCGAAAGCGTAAATGAAGACAGACATGCGGGCTGCATTTCGGATGCGAGAAACAGGCGACACACTGGCGCCTGCGGAAACCGAAACTTTCCGCGAGAAGCGGATGCCGGGAATCTACATGGGGATAAAAAAGAAACGGCAGACAAAAACGTTCCAGACCATCATTCCGGAAAGACCTCCTTTTACGTCCAAATCATGCTTCAATATGATTCTTCCTGTTGTGAAACTCACAACAGGTGCCCAAAACGCAGGATAAAAGCAATATCTTGTGCAGGTTGATGTTACATATTAAGGGGATATTTGACGATTCATTTTTGCAAAACAAAAACCTCCCGACGGATGGAAGGTTTTGTGAAGATGTTATAAACCGGTTTGATTCTATATTTTTTTAGTGGATAAAAGCAGCTCCGACGATAATCAGCAAAATAAAGAGTACGACGATTAATACGAACGTGCTTCTTCCGTAAAATCCATGGCCGTATCCATAGCCGCCGTAATCACAGCAATGATGGGGGTAATACACGGGACATTCATCCTTTCCTAAAAATTCGTTACACCCCAGCCTATGCGGGCCAAGTCACCATTGGTTTGTGCTTCTGCCTACATCGAGGAAAACAAATATTTAAAAATGGTTGTCAGACGATGCTCTCTCCGAAATCCGAGCTTTTCATAAAACCGTTTCGCCTGATCGCTTCCAGACGTGACCAGATAGCTCAGCTCCAGCCCTGACCGTTTCGATTCGGCAAGCATTTCATGGAGCAGTTCTGTTCCATAGCCTTTGCGCTGATACGGCTCTAAAATGGCGACTTCCTCGATTTTGGACACGTTTTCCCGGTAATCTGCGTAAAGCTCCGCACAGCCGATCGGCGTCCCATCGTCAGAGTAGCAGACAAACAGCTGAATAATGCCTTTTTCATAAAATGGATACTTGCGGCGCAGCTTCTCTTTGGCAAATGTCTCATTCACGCTCAGCGCATCATAGGTCTGCATCACATCACAGCCGTCCTGAAGCGATGTTGCCGTTCCCCATCTGATCCGGCCTGACGCGGAATTCCCCTGCCATTCCGCCAGGTCGATGCTGTAAAAAAGCTCCTCATCAAGAACATACCCGAGATCAAACAATGCTTTTTTCATAGAAAGCGGAACACTCTTGCCAAATGAACTTTTCACATGAATGTAATTTCGTTTTAAAATCCCCGGAACGCGAACGAGCAGCGAATATAAATCTTCCATCGGAAAATCGTCCCGCAGCTGTATAAAATGGTTGGCAAACATTTGCGGAATCTGATCATCTATAAAAACGTCATAAGACGCTTCGCTTTTTTTGCTGCATGTCAGCAGTAAATAGTTTTCTTCAGCTTGTGCAATTGATTTCATGACGGAAGCCTCTTTTCGGTTCGTATAAATGATATAAAAAAATGACCCTTTCATAAAAAGGATCATCTTTTGACGGGAGAATGTCAATTCTTTTCAGAGTCTTTTTTTCCTTTCTCAAATAAGCCGGCATACTTTCCGTAGCCATCCTTCTCAAGATCGCCCTTCGGAATAAAACGGAGCGCGGCTGAATTGATACAGTAGCGTAGACCGTTTGGACCCGGGCCGTCGGGAAACACGTGACCGAGATGCGAGTCAGCGGTCTTGCTTCTGACTTCCGTCCTGATCATGCCGTGGGACGTATCAAGGTTTTCCTCTATCTCACCTTCATCAATCGGCTTCGTAAAGCTCGGCCAGCCGCAGTGGGCATCAAATTTGTCGAGCGAGGAAAACAGCGGCTTCCCGGAAACGATATCAACATAGATTCCCTCTTCCCGGTGGTCCCAATATTCGTTTTGGAAAGGGGGTTCTGTCCCGTTGTTCTGCGTCACCTCGTACTGCATCCGATTGAGCTGTTTCAGCCGTTCTTCTTTATTATTGACGCCCATGTCCCAAGCCTCCCCAATGCTCTTTTAAAAATCCCTCTCGCCCGCTTCCAACACGGTACCTTTTATAGCGCTCAGGATGTTTTTTATAGTAATCCTGATGGTATTCCTCAGCAGGATAAAACGGGCCGGCTTCAAGAATCTCGGTTGCGATCGGATCTTTGAAGACGCCGCTTTCTTCTAGTTTTTTCTTTGATTCCAGAGCGAGCTTCCGCTGTCGGTCATGATGATAAAAAATCGCCGTCCGGTAGGATTCGCCGCGATCCGCAAACTGTCCCCCGCTGTCTGTGGGATCGATCTGCTGCCAATAAAGTTCAAGCAATTTTTCATATGGAAAGATATCGGGATCAAACGTGATCTGCACCGCTTCTCGATGTCCGGTCGTATCGCTGCAGACCTCTTCATATGTCGGGTTTTCTTTATGACCGCCCGTATAGCCTGAGACGACTTTCATAATGCCGGGCTGTTCGTCAAAAGGTTTGACCATGCACCAAAAACAGCCTCCCGCAAACGTAGCGAGTTCCCGTTTTTCAGCCATATGCGCTGCCTCCTTATCATAAAACGTGATGTGAACTATTATATCATAGCCTTTTGCTTTTCCATCTTCTTCTGCTCACGCTCATACATTATTCTAAAAAAACCCCAGGCATCCGACTTTCTCCTCTTGCAGAGAGATTTGTGACAATTATTTGTCTTTTCCATCACTCGCTTACTGCATAAACGGTCAATCCTCCCGCTGTTGCCGCTTTTGCCTTTGTCAATTGGCGGTCACATGAACTAAAAATCTGCTTAAACATTTACTTATCAGTCAAAAATTATGGTATCATAGTGATATCATGTTCATGAAAAGGAAAATTCATGCTGATTCGGTTATTCCTTTCTAAAGAAAGCGGAAATTTGCTAATTGTATGGAGGGGCGAAATTTGAAAGCTAGAGAACAAATGATGTACGATATGGAAGCCTTGCTTCGCACAGTATTTAAACAAATGCGCGATGAAATAAATGAGCTGCTCGAAAAAGAGATGTCTCGGAATGAATTTATGATCCTGCGCCTGCTGAGCGAGCAGGGGCCGAAAAAGGTGACGGAGTTCGCAACGATTTTGGGCGTTTCCGCCAGCCATATTACCGCGGTAACCGATGCATTGGTCGAAAAAGGATGGATCACGAGAGTCCGTTCAAAAGAAGACAGAAGGATCATCAAAATCCACCTGACAGATGCCGGCAAAGAAATTATCAGATATTTCGAAGAAAAGAAAACGGAATATTATTTTAAACGATTCAGCTGCTACACCGATGATGAGCTGAAAACGCTGATCGAACTGTTCAGCAAGCTTGACAAAAAAGGACAGCACTAAACCGGTGAACTTACATATATCTGCACGCTCATGAGCACATTAAGATCAAAAAGAGGTGCACACATATGGCAGCTCCCTACCTATGTCCAAACTGCAAAACGAACCGGACACGCTTCAATTTGATTGAACAGTCGCCGATCTCCGTCAAGCTTGACCCTTCAACAGGGGAAATTTTAGAAACGTATTCAACGGACGAACGCTCCCTTTTTCATCTTCCATACAACGGCCCCGTAATGAAAGTACAGTGCGGCGTCTGCGGGTTAATCGAAGATGAAAAAACGTTTATCAAGCTCGCCGAATATGATAAACGCTGAAAACGAACGACTTATAAAGCACACCCCTCTAAGAAGAAGGTGTGCTTTTTTCTTTCCCGAAAAGTACGAGATGCTTCCATTTTCCATAGCGGTAATACAGAAACGCGGTCAGGCTGCTTAACATAAAGCTCGTGCCGATGCCGTTTTCGCCGGTCCATTCAGAAAACATATATGAAAACGGGAAACGCAATACCCAAAAGGAGACCGCGTTCAGCACCAAAATCTGAAACATCGCGCCAGAAGCCCTTACCACACCGTTTAACACAAAATTAATACCGATAAACGGATAAAAGAAGGCAATCGTTTTCAAATATTGTTCTCCAAAGCCGGCCGCCTCAGGCTCTGAAATGAACAGCTTCACCGCATGGTATCCGGCGAAGAAAACGGCGGCGCTGATCGACAGCATGAACATGACCACGTAAAAAACGCCATAGTTTGCGATTTTCTTCGTTCGCTCCATGTCCCCGCCTCCGATCGTCTGACCGGCCATACTGTTGACGGCCGTTCCGATGGCCATCGCCGGCAGGATGAGAAGGCTGTCAATTCTCTGGACGGCTCCAAATCCGGAAACAACGCTTTCTCCAAATGAGTTGACAACGCTCATAATCGCCATCGAACCGCCTGAAATCACGACCATTTGCAAGCCGGCGGGAATCCCGAGCTTTAAAATAACAGAAGTCTCTTCAAGCGAAGGCAGCTTTGGAAGCGTAAAAGGCACGAGCCCTTTTTTCACCGTATGGACGATGCCGTAAATAAACGCGATCCCCTGGGAAAGAACGGTGGCGTAAGCCGCTCCTGAAATCCCCAAATCAAACCCCGATATAAACAGCGGATCCAAAAAGAGATTTAACATAACAGCAATCAGCACAAACTTGAGCGGTGTTTGACTGTCGCCGACAGCCCTCAATACGGTGCTGATAAAATTGTAGCCGACAAAAATATAATTCCGATAAAATGAATTCTTAAATAGCCGGATGCTAAATCCATCATTTGATTCGGCGTTTGCAGAAGGGAAAGCAAAGGATTTGTAAACATATAGCCGATTATGCCGAGCAAAAGGCTCATCACCGTCATGATCACAATAAATGCATTGACGTACGATGCAAGTCCCTCTTTGTCGCCCTTCCCTTTTTGCTGGGATAAAATCGTAAGCGCAGCATTATTGATCCCCAATACAAACGACAGGACCGTAAAGAAAACCGTTCCGGAGACAGCCGTCGCTCCAAGCGCTTTGGCGCCGAGCAAATTTCCGACCCACAAGCTGTCGATGAACTGGAAGGAAATCTGCAAAAGGTTGGCGAGAATAATGGGCCCGGAGAAAAAAATCAGCTGTGTCAAAACATTTCCGTATGTAAAATCCGTATTCATTTCCTTCTCCTTTTTTGCTTTGTCCCCGGCTGTGGCAGATGCCGGGAAAACCTCATATCATGAAAGAAAAACTAGAAAGGGGCGTGTGCAGATGGACAGCACAATATATGACGGCCGGCGGACTGAGTCGGTCTTTTATGCTCCGTATACAGAGAAGCAGGCGCTCGCTGCTTTTCGGGCCGGCAACGCCCAGGCGATGCTCAGGCTGCTTCACGCCGCTCCCGGCACGGACGATATCAACGTGCTCGTCAACGGATTTCCGCTGTTTCAAAACGCACCTTATAGAGAACTGTCCTCTTATGTGCCGATTATCGCCGGCATCTGCCGAATCGACGTTTTAAAGGCAGGGGCACTGCGCCCTCTGCTTCTTACCGTATATTATGACATCATGCCGGCTACCCATTATACAATCGCCATTACCGGCACCCTGTCAAAGCCGTTTCCTTTCGCGATGTCAGACCGGGTATCTATTCAAGATAGCAAACGCAGTATGAGGTTCGTTCATCTCTCCCCCGACGCCCCGGCTCTTGATCTTGCCGTCAGAAAGGGGCCCGTTCTTTTTGCAAACGTGTCCTTTGCAAACGCAAGCCACTATATCGCATGTCCCTTTGAAAAAACCGACTTGGAAATACGTGCAGCAGGAACAGAAACCGTCTTGCTGAATGTTCCGAAGGCCGAGCTTTCAAACGGCCAGCCGGTCACCTTCTATTGCCTCGGGTTTGTCAATGGATATCCGTCTCTTGAAATGAAAAAACATACTGACGGTGCCGATTGAAAAAAAGAGACGTGATGTCTCTTTTTTTACCGGTCCGTTTTTTTTCGTTTTTTCACATCAAGCGTAAATACCATAATGCTCAAAAATAAGGCGCAATAGCCGATGTTTAAATACATTTTGTCCATATCATCGTCGAAAAAGCTGAGGGCTGCGAGCGCCGCAAAATACAGTCCAAATAATGACGCCAATAAGCTGAAATATTTATTGATACGCTCCATACGGTCACCTCTACTATTCAAAAAGAAAATTCTTCCTTACCTATTAATATTTTATATTGTCCTGTATTTTAAACGTTTCGTCAACTTTCGGTTATGATGCCGGCTGATAATAGACAAATTCGATTTGGTCTTTTTTCAAATCGATGGTTTTCGCTTTTACGTACATTCCGTTTTTAAGCGGCATTTCCGATAAGCGGATTTGAATTTCTTTCGCATGTGCGCGGACATGGACAAAATCCGGGAGATCATAAAACTGATCCATGTAGTTTAAAACAAACGATATCGGGATGTTCAGCCTTCCTAAAGAAAATTTTGTTACATGAAGAACGACATCCCCGCTTTTTTCGACTGACGGCCGGAAGGACACCGCGCAATCGACCGTCGATGAAAAGGCGCGGATGGCGCCGATGACGTGAACTTCATCATCGATCTCAACCTTGTAGTCAAGGTCTGACGATGTTTCTTTTTGCAAATACGAATTGATGAATGCCGACAATGATTCCTTCGTGGCGGTCACATTCAGTTCATACTCGCTCGCTGGAGGCCCGGCCTGTTCCCTTTCGCCGCCGGGAAGGATCAGGAGATTCAAAACGCCGGCCAAAATGATGATATTCACTGCTAATAACGTTAAAAATAAACTTTTCCATTTCTTCATGTTTTTCACCTTATTCTTGCGGAAAGTCTTCTTTTGTCATTTGATCGTAAACACGCTCTGCTATTAGTGAATACCCGTAATGATTGGGATGAAACTCATCATCTGCAATCTTTTTTTCATCGCTGTATTCTTCAAAGATGTCAGCGATATCGGCCATTTTTGCATTGGGGATGTTTTTGAGCTCCCCCTTCGCTCCTTCATTCCATTCGCCGACAACCTGACCGACTTCCCTCAGTTCTGAAAGCGTAAATGTAAACGGGTTGTACATGCCGACATAAACGATCTCCGCACTGCCGTTTTGCTCTCTGATGTCCGTTAAAATGTCCCCAAGCCTTTCTTCAAATGCCTTTTGCCCGACTCTAAACGGCTGAAGCGTCAAATGTGCAAAGTTTTGGCGGACCACCTTCATCAGATCGTTCCCGCCGATTGTCAGCAAGATATAGTCGGCGTCCCTCAGCCCCTCCTGCACCTGTCGTTCTTCCAGCTTTTTCTTCAGCTGATCAGTCCGGTAGCCTTTCACCGCATAATTTTTGACCGTAACCGATTTTACATCGCTGCGGCTCTTCAGTTTTTCGGCCACCATTCCGACATAACCTTTTCCTTCCTGGTCGCCAACTCCCTTTGTCAGAGAGTCTCCTACTGCGGCGATGACGATGTTCCGCTTAGGAGTAACCGCCGTTTTTTCGGCTCCCGCATTGCCAATTGTACATGCTGAGAGCAGACAGACAAGAACGATCATGACTGGAAAAAACCGTTTGCTCAAATAGCGATGCCCCTTCCTTCTTTATCACCTAAAAGAAAGTGTAACACGTTTTGTTTCTTTTGAAAATCGCACGGCAAAAAGCCCGTTTTCCGGCGGGGAAAAACAGGCTTTAGCATACTATGTTCAGCGTTTTTCAAGAGTTTTAATATCTGCGATGATATCTTCATACGGCGTATCTTTAACACCGTCATAATCTTTGACGACTTTCCCTTCCTGGTCGATTAAATAAAATGAGGTTTGATGAATGACCTGATCATCGTCTTCCGGCTTTTTGACGATTGCCTTAAAGCTTTTCAGCGCAAACTTTTCGATGTCAGCCTGCGAGTATCCAGTCAAAAAATCCCAATTGTCCAAAGACAGCGGATAGTTCGCCGCGAATTTTTTCAGCTTTTCCGGCGTATCGTTTTCGGGATCGACGCTGAACGAGACGATCCGGGCTTGTACGTTTTCTTCTTTCATTTGCTTTTGCAGTTCTGTCATGTGCGCGGTCATCGGCGGACAAACGGTCTCACAGTTCGTAAAAATAAAGTCCGCGACCCACACTTTTCCTTTTAAGCTGTCGAGCGATACCGTTTTATGATCTTGATTTTGAAAAGAAAAAGACTGTACATCATAATTCAGCGGGTCTTCAATTTTACTGGTGCCACAGGCGGATAACAAAGCGATGACAATACCGGCAAACAGTGCGCCGAAAACGTTTTTCAATCCTTCCCCATCCCCTTTGTCAGTCGGTATAAAAGGTGAAACCGATCGCTCCTTTTCCTGTATGAACCGATATGATCGGTGTGGTGCATAAAATGTCGATGTCCATCCCCGGAACATGCTCAAGCAATGAAGCTTTCAGTCTATGCGCCAGCTCCAGCGCATCTGCATGGGCGATGCCGATCGCCTGAACGGTTTTTCCTTTTACGGCCGAAAGGAATTGGCCTGTTAAATATTTAATGAGCTGAGCGCTGCTGCGGACGTTTTTTTCAGGCGTGTAAATCCCGTCTTCAAGCCTCGCGATCGGCTTTACTTTCAGCAAGGAACCGATCAGCGCTTTCCCTCTGCCTGTGCGCCCCCCTTTGATCAAATTTTCAAGAGTGTCGATCGTCACATACAGAGAAGTGCGGTGTCTGAGCCGTTCAAGGTCCTCCGCTATGGCTGCAGCCGTCAATCCCTGCCCGGCAAGGACCGCTGCCCTCACTACCTGAAAACCTAAGCCTTTTGAAATATACATCGAGTCGATTACCGTAATCGATGCGTCAACCATTTTTGAAGCGCATACAGCCGTCTGATACGTTCCGCTTAGTTCACTTGAAAGGTGAATGCTGATCACTTCGCTCCCGTCTTCGGTCAGTTTTTCGTATAAGTCGATAAAAGCCCCCAAAGGCGGCTGGGAGCTTTTCGGAAGCTCAGCTGCTTTTCCCATCTTCTCAATAAATTCATCAGATTGTATATCAAGCTGATCCCTGTAAATCTTTCCGTCAATTGCTATGGAAAGCGGCAGTACGGAAATACCGTATTTGCGAAGCGTTTCCCTGCTCAGATCCGCAGTCGAATCCGTTACGATCTTAATGTTTGCCAATCCTTTTCACATCCTGTCGATTCCATGTGGCGCAAAAACCGCATGAAAAATTCTTTGCCGGCCATTGGCTTAGGCTGGCAAAGAATGTTTGCATGCTATGCATTATGTTTTAGTTCTTCCTGCTGATAAATCGCGAGGTAATCCCGCCATTTTAATGCCCGTTTTAAATATTCCCTGAAGGAGTAGACGCTTTTTGTCCGCCTCGAATCATACAGCTCTTTTAAATACGCTTCAAGCCTCAGCTTCGCCATAAAAAAGTGCGGGTCGTCCTCCTTTAACAATGGTATTTCCGTCACCTTCACCTGCTGTCCATCCGATCGTTTGAACTCTAGGCTTTTGAGTAACAAGGTATCAATCCTCTTTTATTGGATATTTTCTTTATTATATTATACATAATACCGGGAAGCTTTGTCCGGAAATGATGCGATGTATTCAAAAAAATGTCTTAAATCAGCAGGTTGAAGAGCCCTTCATCCTTGTTGACTTCAACGTAGCGGAATCCTTTTCGGTTCATTCTGTCGATGAGCGGTTCATAATCTTCGCGCTGTTTCAGCTCGATGCCGACGAGAGCCGGCCCGCTGCTTTTGTTGTTTTTCTTTGTATATTCAAACCGTGTAATGTCGTCGTTCGGCCCGAGTACTTCGTCCAAAAATTCGCGCAGCGCCCCGGCCCGCTGCGGAAAATTGACGATAAAATAATGCTGGAGGCCCTCGTACATCATCGACCTGTCCTTGATTTCCTGCATTCTGCCGATATCGTTATTTCCGCCGCTGACAATGCAGACGACATTTTTCCCTCTGATTTCATCCTTGTAAAGATCTAAAGCGGCAATCGGCAAAGCCCCGGCCGGTTCCGCGACAATCGCGCATTGGTTATACAAGTCGAGAATGGATGTGCAGACCTTGCCTTCCGGAACGAGCAAAATGTCATCGACGACGGCTTCGAGCGTTTTAAAGGTTTGGTCGCCGATTTTTTGTACGGCGGCTCCGTCTACGAATTTGTCGATTTTGGCGAGCATGACAACTTCGCCTTTTTTATTGGACTCAAACAGAGCAGGCGCTCCTTTCGGCTCGACCGCGATCAGCTTCGTCTCAGGGGACACATTTTTCATATAGGTTCCCACCCCTGAAAGAAGGCCACCTCCTCCGACGCTGGCAAACAAATAATGCGGCTCTGCTTCAATATCATTTAAGATTTCAACGGCAACCGTTCCCTGTCCGGCCATCACGTCAAGGTCGTCAAACGGATGGATGAATGCGCGTCCTTCTTCTTCACAGCATGATACAGCGCTTTGATAAGCATCATCGAACGTATCACCGGTCAGAATAATTTCGACATAATCTTTTCCAAAGAGCTCAACCTGGGATATTTTTTGTCTCGGCGTTGTAGACGGCATAAAAATTTTCCCGTGGATGCCGAGGTGCTTGCACGAAAATGCAACGCCCTGGGCATGGTTGCCGGCGCTTGCGCAGACGACGCCGTTTTTCGTCGTTTCTTTTGACAGCTGCTTCATTTTGTTATATGCGCCTCTCAGTTTGAATGAGCGGACAACCTGCAAATCCTCTCTTTTTAAATAAACGTTGCAATCGTACCTCTCAGACAGCCTCTCGTTTTTTTGAAGAGGGGTATGAATGACAACATCTTTTACGTTTTGGTGTGCTTTTAAAATGTCTTTGACTTGGATGAGAGAGTCTTCTTTAAGCAACGGTTTCATTTATAGGATCCTTTCTTTATAAAGCTTTATTTAATACGCCATTATATCATGAATATTCAAAATTTAAAGAGCAATTCTATTTTATTTGCAGACTTTTTTAACGATTCACCGCTTTATCCATATATACGACTGCAAGAACCGTTTCATTCAAAAAGATTGTTTTTGCAAAAAAAGCTTTATTTGTTTCAATTGGGTGTTATAATAGAACCAATTGAAACCAAAAGGAGTTTAACAATGATCCAATACACTTGTCCTTCGATCACTTTCGCTGACTTGATCGGTGAAGACGATTCTTTTGTACAGACAAAAAACAGAGCCAAACGATTTGCCGAATCCGTTCACCCGGTCTACATATCAGGGGAAACAGGGACGGGAAAAGGGCTGTTTGCAAAAGCCATCCACTATGAATCACCTTTTGCCGGCGGTCCGTTTCTGCAAGTGAACTGCAGCGCAGCATGTGAAGAAGAATTGGAAGACAAACTTTTTCACGATTCCGGGCTGGATCCCGGAACCCTGTTTCTCGATGAGGTGTGGGGCCTCTCTTTATCCCTTCAGGGAAAGCTTTTGGCCGCCATTGAACAAGGGACCGGCCCGAGGATTATTTCATCCTCGAGCGTCCCGCTCAGAGAACGCGTTGAAAACGATGAGTTCCGCATGGATCTGTATTACAGACTAAACGTGCTGGACCTGCCGCTGCCTCCTCTTCGTGAGCGTAAAAGCGACATTCCCCTTCTCGTTCATCATTTCCTGAAGAGCGGAGACCATGACATCTATGTCGAACCTGTCGTTTGGAAGGCTTTGGAGCAATACGAGTTTCAAGGAAACGTAAGAGAGCTGAAAAATATGGCCGATTATATGAAAACCGTCTCAGACCAAACAACCGTTCAGCTTTATGACATTCCGCCCGCCTTGCGGGAGCAGGTTGATAAGAAGAAAACAAAAGACAAAAAAAACGCGCCGGCATCCTTGACGATGATGGAAAAAGAGGAATTTGCGTTTTTGCTCGAAACGATCAAACAACTGAATGAAAAAGGAGAGCCTGCAAGCAGGAGAATCCTTTCAGAAAAAAGCAAAAACGGAAAGTCTGAGCTTACTCCGCAGCAGGTCCGCAATAGACTCGACTACCTCGAAAAACGGGAATACGTCACAAAAGGCCGCGGAAGAGCCGGAACGAAAATAACGCTTGAGGGGCTGCGTTTTTTAAGCTCATTAAAAAATCATATCATTCAGGATTAGAAAGGGTGTATGTTGATGTACACAATTAAAGAAGAAATCGCCAATGCCGTAACACACGGACTCGGCGTCCTGCTGTCCATCCCTGCGATCGTATTTTTGGTGATTTTCGCGGTGCGCTACGGCAATCCGCTTGATGTCGTCAGCTTTTCGATTTTCGGAGCCTCCATGCTGTTTCTGTATCTAAGTTCAACCCTCTTGCACAGCATACAGCATCCGAAAACGAAAGATATATTGGAAATTATCGACCACTCAGCCATTTATGTATTGATCGCGGGCACTTACACACCGTTGGTTCTCGGCCCTCTAAAAGGCCCTCTCGGCTATACGATGCTTGCGGTCGTCTGGAGCCTTGCCGTATGCGGGATCGTTTTTAAAATCTTTTTCGTCAAGCGCTTTATCGTCGTAAGCACCTTGATGTATCTTTTGATGGGCTGGATGGCGATCATTGCGATCAAACCGCTTTATGAGGCATTAACCGGCAAAGGCTTTGCGCTCCTCCTTTTAGGAGGAATCCTGTACTCCGTCGGAACGATCTTTTATTTATGGCAGAAAATTCCTTACCACCATGCCATTTGGCATACGTTTGTCCTCGGGGGAAGCGCGTCTATGTTTTTCTGCGTGCTCTTCTACGTTGCAAATGTACCTTTTGTATAACATAAAAAAACACCGGGCTTATAATGTGCCCGGTGTTTTTGCGCTTCCTAAGCGTTATGCCCGAAGCTGCTTTTTTTCAGAAATAGCGTAAGCCTGATGAATCGTCAGATCGATATCCGCAGGTCTCAGCCGTTTAAAAAACGACCCTTTTTGCATGTCCCCGACACCTGCCGTCTCAACCGGTACAACAAGGATGCCGAGCCTGCCTGCCAAAGCTTCATAATCAATCCCGTCATCCTCGGAAAGGATGAAGCTTTGACCTTTGCGAACGATGTCTTCTATTTTTTCAGCGGCTTCGTTTGGGTCTCCGGTTTTTTTAATAGCGGCCATTTTGTTCAGCCATTGCCCGATAAGCGGGTATCGAAATGCACGAGGTTCCGCGAAAAAAGAAGGCGTTTTATCCAGGTGGCCGAGCAGAATAGCCAGATCTGCAAGCGTAAGCTTCGGATGAACATACAGCACAGGACCTGCCGGAGTCTTGCCGGACTGGTGAATGGAGACGGTTGATCCAGTTAACCCGACACACCCGCGCATGAAAGATTTCGGCTTGTCATACACAGCCCGCATCTGATTGGCATAAGAAATCCGCGGATCGAGCGTCTGAAGCTCATACAGCAATCTGATGTGCTTTAACAGCATATAGGTTACATAGATCGCCAAAAAACAAGAGCGAAACACCAAATTCCCTCCTCTCTATCCTTTTCTCTGATAAACGAGGAATTCGTAGTTATAAGGGTTTTCTTCATCTTTTACACCCTTTTGTCTCGAAACGATTTCCCACTCGTCTTCGCTGAATTCCGGGAAATAACGGTCTCCCTCAAACGCTTCATCAATTTTCGTCATATACAGCTTATCGGCATAAGGAAGCAGTTCTGTATACAGCGTTGAACCGCCGATCACAAAACATTCTTCTCCGCTTTCTTTGGCAAAACGCACAGCTTCGTCTGCCGAATGCAGCATTTCGCAGCCCGGCAGATCGAGCTCCCCATTTGTTGTCACGACAACGTTTCTTCGGTTCGGGAGCGGCTTTCCGATCGATTCAAACGTTTTTCTTCCCATGATGACGGTATGTCCGCTTGTTACGTCTTTAAAATATTTTAAGTCCCGCGGCAGATGCCAAGGTAGATCATTGTCTTTACCGATCAGACGGTTCCGGTCCATCGCAAAAATAAATGAAATCATGCGTATGACAGCCTCCTTTATGAATAATTCAGGTTTCTTTACGGATGATCAAGATTGCTATGTATAGCGGTTTTGGCGTAAAGAGGCATCTCTTTCCGGGGTTTAGCATCGTAGCAGGCGGCTGATGAAGCTTGTATTCCCCGTCCTTTCCGTTCCTAAACATATGACGGTATACATCTGATTTCGTTTCACTTTTTTCATCCTTTTGTAGTGTATCTTGTTTGGCCTTTGGCAACAAGACATTTTTCAGAAAAGGTGAACAAAATAAATAAACCGCCTTTCGGCGGTTTATCGACTCCCGTGCACGCTCGGATGTCCGGCTTTCTCTTCCTGCTCTTCGTCCTGGAGCTTTTGATGAGTGTGGGCGATCCGGCTTGCCGCCGCAGCCGCCAGCGCAGCCACGATATCGTCAAGAAATGTGTGGACCTCACCGTCCGGACAATCATCCAGCTCTTTAATGATCCCGAATTTTTCTTTGTCCAGATATCCAAAGTTGGTAAGTCCGATCGATCCGTAAACATTGACGATTGACAGAGGAATGATTTCGTCTATTCCGAAAAGCGGTTCATCCGTTTCCACTAAATATTGAAGCGGTTCTGGCAAAAGCTTCTTTTCCGCAAGCTGATCAAGCGCTATACCCGTTAAAACGGCATGGATGATTTCCCGTTTATTCAAAACCTTTTCGACATTTTCAATACAAACGCTCAAAGGCAGGTCAGGATGGTATTTTTCCTGCAGTTTTTGAACGATGAGCGCGATGTCTTCAATGGTGACGCCGCGTTCATTCAGCATGTTTTTTGTAAGGTGCACCATTTCATTCATCGTATATTTTTTCATCTGTCATGCATCTCCTTTAATGACTCATCCAATTTGGCGGCGTATTGCGGTCCCAGTAAATGCTTCCGAGGTCATGGTGTTTTTGAAAGCCGTCCTCTGCGCTGTGATAATGAAAATTAAACCAGTAGCCTTGCTGGGGCGGCTGATCCCTTCTGACGTGAAACCTTAAAACATCCTCCCCTGTTTTGCGGTTATACACGTGAAAGATTTTTTCCGATTTTCCCGGTGTCGGCTTTTTTGAAATCACAAGATCCTGGTATGCCTCATCGTCTTTCAGCGTCATCAGATGGCTGACGATCACTTCTTCGATCTTTGGAAGGACTTCTTCTCTGTACTCATCTTCAATCTTTTGCGATATCTTGTCCCCGAACTTCGCAAAAGATTGATCTTCGGCATCATTCAGCAGCCCAGTCATATAGGAGTCAAACGGAGGCTTTTGTTCCTGCTCCCCGTCAGACAGGGAACCTTCCCTGTTTTCATATACGGCCGTATATCCCGTCTGCTGCTTGATGTTCTGATGCTCTGACGGCTTGTCCGCCATCAGAGCGGCAGGAGGTGATACAAGGCCGAACGTCGCAATTGTAAATAAGGCTACAAGAGCTTTTCTCATCCACATCTTCATCGCCGATTAGTTCCCTTCTGACCACATTCGTTTTCTCTTATTCTATCATATGTTGAATTTTCAGTCAGCTAAAACGGTTATCCCGAAAGACCGTTTACCCGTACAATTTCTCCTTCCGCGAGCTTCAAAAACTCATCCGGCGTCAGGCTGAAGCAGGGCCTTCGATTGTCCAGATCTCCCCATATTAAAGGAGGTTTTCACCTGAAACACACAAGCCAAACGGCCGCTACACCTCCGGTTGGCCTGCGTGTTTCTCGACTGCTCCTGCGTCTTTTCGGCCTTTTCCCGGCGGATTTCTCTTTTTAGCTTTATCAATCCGGTTTGTCCGCTTCCAATCACAAGCACTGCTTTATCGGCTTCCGTCCCGTATCCGACCGTGCTTCATCTCATTTAAAAACCCCAGTTCTAACAATTGCGCTGTACTTTTTCGATAACCTTCCCGTTGATTCATTTCACCTGAAGCAAGCGATCGACCACGATATGATTGATTGCATGAATGTAAGCTAAAGCGCTCGCTTTCATAATATCGGTATCCGTTGCTTTGGCTGAGTAAGTTTCCCCTTTATATTCAGCTTGAATGCTGACTTTCCCCAAGGCATCTTTTCCCCTTGATACGCTCGTGATCTTGTATTCAATCAATTTAATATCGAAATCCGCGATTTCTGTGATAGCGGCGTACAATGCCTCGATCGGGCCTGAACCGACAGCGCTCGATTGGAAGATTTGCTCATTCTGTTTTATTTTCACACTGGCAGACGGAAAATGAAAATTGCTGATGACCTGCAAATCGATAAGCTCATAAAAATGCCTGCTGTGCCCTGTTTTGTCTTGATCATGGGAATGATGTTTTGCGAAATAGTTCTCTGCGATGACATATAAATCGTGTTGGTAGACTTCTTTTTTTGTATCGGCCAGTTTGAGAAACGCTTCAAATATTTCTTCAAATTGCTGATCGGTTAACTGATGCAACCCCATTTTCCCGAGCGCGTTTTTCACCGCGTGGCGGCCGGAGCGGGCTGTTAATACGAGTTCCATATCATCGAGGCCGACCTCAACCGGGTTCATAATTTCATATGCATCCCTGGATTTCAGCAAACCGTCCTGGTGGATGCCTGACGAGTGAGCGAAAGCATTTTCCCCGGTTATGGCTTTATTCACTTGTACATCAAGCCCCATCAAGCTGCTGACAAGCCTGGATGTATTCATAATTTCTTTTGTGTTGATATTCGTGAACGCCTGATACAATGTCCGACGTATGTTCACCGCCATCACAACTTCTTCCAAAGCAGCGTTTCCGGCCCGTTCGCCAATTCCATTGATCGTGCACTCCACTTTATCTGCACCGTTTTTAATGGCAGCTAACGTATTGGCAGTTGCCATGCCAAGATCATTGTGGCAATGGACGCTGAGAAGCACCCGGTCATTTACGTTTTTCAAGCGGTCGTTTATTTTGAAAATCAATTCGCCAAACTCTTCCGGATCTGCATAGCCGACCGTATCAGGGATATTGATCATCGTTGCTCCCGCCTTTACAACAGCCTCAATTGTCGACCATAAATATTCAAAGTCGGAGCGTGAAGCGTCTTCTGTCGAGTACTGCACATCCGGCATAAGCGTTTTGGCGTATTTTACTGCATCTACACCGATATTCATGATTTCGCTTTTTGATTTTCCGAATTTCTTTTCAATATGAATGTCAGAAGTGCCCAGCACGATGTGGATCAACGGATGTTCGGCGTATTTCACACTGTGATAAACCGCATCTATATCAGCTTTTACTGCCCTCGCCAGCCCTGTGATGATCACATCGTCAGCCTTCCCTACCTTTTTCGCGATTTCTTTCACAGCATTGAAATCGCCGGCCGATGATGAAGGAAAACCTGCTTCGATGATATCGACCCGGAGCTTTTTTAATTGATTGGCAACTTCCAGCTTTTCATAAAGGTTGAGCTTCGCACCAGGAACCTGCTCTCCGTCTCTAAGCGTTGTATCGAACACCCAAATTTTTCTTGTCATCTCAAAACCACTCCTTTGTCATATTGGTGTATAAAAAAAGCCCCGTCTCTATTTATAGAGACGAGGCTTTGCTCGCGGTACCACTCTAATTGATTAATCAATCCGTCATTAATCCACTCTGTTTCGGCGGCTATCACCGCCTATCTGTATAACGGCAGAATTCCGGCTCCCCCTACTTAGCCAATCGGTGTTCAGGGTGCAGCTCTTGGATGAGTTCAAAGGAAATAAGTGCCGATTCTCACCACCCATCAGCTCTCTGAAAGCTTATTGTCCTTCTACTATTTCCAATCTTCGCTTGTTATGATTGAATTTATATGCAATCATAAGCCAGCACATCTGCATTGTCAACATTAAAATCAGAATGTTTTATCAATTCTGTCGTTTAATAAGAGAAAAAGCACCTTTTCTTTTATCAATAAAACGTTTACAATCAAAGAAGAACATTCCAAAATTGGGAGTGATCCTTAATGGTTGAAGGACTTTTCATTACAGCTTCGCTTATTACCCTCGCTTATTTTATCGTCATGGAAATCGCGGACTAACAAACCCAAGGGCTTTTACCCTTGGGTTTGTTCAAGTTCCAAAACGCCGTAATGAAAAAGCGCGGTTTTCCGCCTTTTTACGTCAAAGCCGCAAGCCTCAAAACGCGGGCTCTTCCAATGGTCTTTTAGGACAACTCTTTTTCTGGCAACGCGAAGAGCCTCCTCTACACATCCCGAAAGATTAAAATCGGCGTGTGCCAGCTTCCTTAAGGGAGCAATGCCGTCAGATGCCGCTATACCTTCATCGAACATGGGATCAAAGTAAACGACATCTGCTGAATCATCAGCGAGCCGGCGAAGGTATTCCAGGTTGTCGCCCGATGTAACGCGGATTCTTTTCATCGCCTGATTCAAAACGGAAAGGTCGGTCTCCCATGTCTGAAGTCCGCTCTCTACAAGAAATGCAAGAAGCGGGCTTTTTTCCACTCCGAAAACCGTACCTTCTTTCCCGACGGCCAAGCTTGCGATGATCGCGTCAGAAGCAAGGCCGAGCGTGCAATCGATCACCTTGTCACCGGGCGTAAGTTGAGCGGCTTCGACAAACGGATCCGTCTCCCCTTTCAAAAGCCGCTTGGCGCGAAACATGGCCGAGTTTGGATGGAAGAAAAACTTTTCACCGTCTGAGTGATAAAGCTCAAAGCGCTCTTTTCCAACCACAAGGACGTCATCCTGCTCCGTTTCCCTGATTTGATAGATCGGCCGTTTTCTCCGCTCGGAAAATCGGGCATTGAGCGTTCCGCTGATTTTTTTTGCCGTTAATATCGTGTCTTCTGCCGGTCTGTAGCTTGTCGTAACAATCATCTTTTTCTCCGTAAAAAATGCCCTTGAAAAAAGGGCATTCTAGCAATGTTTTTCAAAAGCATCTGTAATGTTTTTCATAATCTCTGTCATCTCGCGGCCTTCGATTTCTTCACGCGGAATAAAGTGAACGACCTCTTTTCCTTTTAAAAGCGCCATGGAAGGGGAAGAAGGCTCAAACCCTTTAAAATACTCCCTCATTTTTGCAGTTGCTTCACGATCCTGACCGGCAAACACGGTTACGGTCTGATCGGGCCCGCGGTCGCTTCCGGAAACGGCTTGAACGGCTGCTGGTCTTGCCAGTCCGGCGGCGCATCCGCAAACCGAATTGACGACGACAAACGTTGTGCCCTCGGCAGCTTCCATGAAATTCTCGACTTCCTCTTCGTTCGTTAACTCTTTAAAGCCGGCCTGCACCAGTTCCTGACGCATCGGAGCAACGAGCTGGCGCATGTATTCTTCGTATGCTGTTGACATATAAAAGCCCCCTCTATTTACCTTACACTACTGATGTAAAGGATACTACAGAGGTGGATGAATTTCAAACTTCCGAACGAAAAACCGCTAGATCTTCATGATGCCGCCCGTATTTGCAGACGTCACAAGCTTCGAATAACGGGCCAGGTAGCCTGTTTTGACCTTCGGCTCAAAGCCCGGCCAATTCGCTTTTCTTCTCTCCCATTCTTCATCGGAAATCTCGATGTTCAATATCCGTTTTTCGATATCAACGACAATATGGTCGCCGTTTTCTACAAATGCAAGCGGTCCGCCCTCGGCAGCTTCCGGTGACACATGGCCGATTGAAAGCCCGCGCGACGCTCCGGAAAAACGGCCGTCTGTGATCAGCGCGACCTTCGGGCCGAGACCCATTCCGACGATCTGGGAAGTCGGCGCAAGCATTTCAGGCATTCCAGGTCCGCCTTTAGGACCTTCATAGCGGATGATGACGACGTCTCCCGCTTTTACTTTTCTGTTTATGATGCCGTCAAGCGCTTCTTCCTGCGAATCAAAGACGACCGCCGGGCCTTCGTGGCGGGTAATGCCGTTCTGAACGCCTCCGGTTTTGATAATTGCCCCGTCAGGCGCCAGGTTGCCGAACAGCACGGCAAGCCCGCCCTGTTCTGAAAACGGCTGATCGATCGGATGAATGACTTCGTAGTCCTTGACCTCGCATCCTTCAATATTATCGCCGAGCGTTTCTCCCGTTACCGTCATCGTATCCAGGTGAAGGGCGCCTTCTTTTTTGGACAGCTCGTTTAAGACCGCGGAGACGCCTCCTGCTTCATGCAAATCTTCAATGAACACATCAGATGCGGGAGCAAGCTTTGATAAATGAGGAACTCTTGCTGCAACCTCATTAATCCGTTCAAGCGAATATTCAATGCCTGCTTCGTTTGCGATCGCCAGCGTATGAAGGATCGTATTGGTCGACCCGCCGAGCGCCATGTCTAAGGCAAACGCATTGTCGATCGCTTTTTCGGTGACGATGTCACGCGGTTTTAAATCTTTTTTGATCAGCTCCATCAGCTGGCGCGCTGATTGCTTCGCAAATTCTTTCCTTTCCGGTGCCGTTGCCAAAATGGTGCCGTTTCCTGGCAGCGCGAGTCCAAGGGCTTCCGACAGGCAGTTCATCGAGTTGGCCGTGAACATGCCTGAACACGATCCGCAAGTCGGACAGCCGAACTGTTCGAGCTCCTCCAGGCCCTTTTCGTCTATTTTGCCGGATTGATAAGCCCCTACGCCTTCAAATACAGAAGAAAGCGAGATTTTCCGTCCGTCGCTCGTTCTTCCGGCAGCCATCGGCCCTCCGCTGACAAAAACGGTCGGAATATTGATCCGCATCGCCGCCATAAGCATGCCCGGCGTAATTTTGTCACAGTTCGGAATACAAATCATCCCGTCAAACCAGTGGGCCGAAACGACCGTTTCGACGGAGTCGGCGATGATTTCGCGGCTAGGAAGGGAATACCTCCCTCATTCCGATATGCCCCATCGCGATGCCGTCATCGACGCCGATCGTATTAAATTCAAACGGAACACCGCCCGCTTCCCTGATCGCCTCTTTGACGATTTTTCCAAACTCCTGCAAATGGACATGACCGGGCACGATGTCAATATATGAGTTGCAAACGGCAATAAACGGTTTGCCGAAGTCCTCTTCCTTTACCCCGGCCGCTCTCAGCAGACTGCGATGCGGCGCTCTGTCGATCCCTTTTTTAATCATGTCACTGCGTAAACCTGTCATGATGATCCTCCTAAACTTTCTTTGTATATTCCGAATATTCAGTTTTATCAGTCTGTCTAAAGCTTCTTTTTATGGATTTTCAAGCTGATGGCTGATTTTGTTTTTCAATCTGATAACCGCTCCCCATTTATCAGACCTCAAACATTCGGATATGATTGC
Organism: Bacillus sp. JJ675; assembly: GCF_036963165.1. Classification (NCBI taxonomy): domain Bacteria; kingdom Bacillati; phylum Bacillota; class Bacilli; order Caryophanales; family Bacillaceae; genus Bacillus; species Bacillus sp. JJ675. The sequence goes on from NZ_JBALMR010000021.1 coordinate 34,177, forward strand.
TACCTACTATATATATTTTCAGAGTTTTTTTCAACAATATTCGAAATATTTTTATAGAAAAAGTGATATTTTCTAACAGGACGCTTGTCTTTATCATAGTTCTGCACCGGCCGGAATAAGCGCCTTTTTTCGGTCAAAATAAAAAGACGCTGCTCTCAGCGCCTTTTTACCGGTTTTCTTTTTTGCGGCTTTCCGTCATTTGCTTCCAGACGGAACCTTTTGCCTCTTCTCCGTGCTCGATCCGTTCGATCGCCATTTTAATTTGCAGGCTGACTTCGAATTCCGGATCGTTTTCAGCCTCTTTGAGCGCAGCAAGCGCGCTTTCGTCGCCGACCTCGTACAAAAACATCGCTGCCCTCCAGCGGACGAGCTTGCTCGGGTCTTTCAGCGCCTTTACCATCGCCGGAATGGCATCCGGGTTTCCGATATCTGAGAGGCAGTCGCCGGCAGTTCTTCTCACCGTGATCGTTTTATCCTCAAGCGCTTGATATAACAGCGGGAGAACGTCCGGCGTTTCGATCATGCCTAAATACACGACGGCAAGCCTTCTGATGGATGTTTTCGGGTCATTGAGCGCTTTCTCAAGCACCGGGATGTCCTCTTCCTTCGGATCCATCTGCTCCAGATGCGCATAGCGCTTTTGCCAATCTTCATCATCCAGCATGTCAAGCGTCACCTTGTACGATTTTCTTTGCACGGCTTGCTTTTCGGTTTCTTTATTGTGTGATGCGGCCGCTTCCGTTAATTTCTGAAGACGCTCTTCATCATAAGCCGCTTGAAGCTCTTCCGTCACGTCACGGCCGATTTCTGAAAAATCTCCGAACCTGACGCCCTGCTCCTTCCACGACCGCTCAAGGACGACATTGGAAGACGCGGTTTTCAGCTTAAAGATCGCTTCCTGAAACCGTTCAGGAAGGCCAAACCGTTCTTCGCGTTCACCGTCCGTCAGTTTGACCTGCATCGGGATGCCGCTGAACATCTGCACAAATACTTTGACCTCGCCAAACGACTCTTTTTCCTCCGAAGCTCCGCCGTTTTCATCCGTTTCAGCCATTCCAAAGGCTGAACGGACAGCCGGGAGAATATCTTTCCAGTCAAACCTGGCATTCCGTTCAACCGCTAAAAAGTCTGCCACATGGTAGACTCCCTTTACCCCGTCTATGTTTAAAACCTTCTGAATAACAGGCGGAGCGCCTTCTGCCTGGCCTTTTTTATAATTGTTGCTTTTCCCGCCCGGCAGCTCTTCGGTTAATATAACCTTCATTGTATTCGGACTCGGTGTCGGTTCTATCGATTTAATCTTCATGGTTGTCCCCCTCTGTATCAAGATCCGGGTCTTATTCTACCATAACCGTGATTCCTGATCTATCAAGGCGGTTTCTTCGCCGTATCCTCACTCGTTTTTAAGTTCATGAAGGAAACCGGCCATCACCTCATGCCGATGCTCGGCCAGCTTTCTTCCTGTTTCGGTGTTCATCAGATCCTTCAGAAGAAGAAGCTTTTCATAAAAATGCCCCACAGCCGACGGAACGCCTTTGTCCCGGGCGCCTTCCCTGTACATCGCATGCCCCTTTGCACCGGCATACATGAAGGTTCGGGCGATTCCGACGGCGCCTATTGCATCAAGGCGGTCGGCATCCTGTACGGCCATCCCTTCTGCCGAAAGCTTTTCACCTTTATATGTTTCCCTGTCTCTGAAAGACATTTTCGTAATAATACCGATGATTTCTTCTGCTGTTTTATTGTCGATTCCCCAGCCTGAAAATTGGCGGCGCAGTTCCCGAAGCGGTATTTTGTACTGCGGGGATAATTTTTCGTCGATCAGGTCGTGCACAAGGGCGGCCGCTTCTGTGATAAACAGGTCAGCGCCTTCTGCTTCCGCGATCAAAAGGCTCAGGCGCCGCACCCTTGTGATATGCAGCCAGTCATGGCCTGTCCCTTCATCTTCGAGCTTTTCTTTCACCCAATCGGCAATCATTTTGAGCTGCTCTTTTTTTCGCTGTTTCATCCGAGCCATTTTTGAATCGTCTCTTCTATTTCTTTTGGGTTTGTCTGCGGCGAAAACCGCTGGACGGTTTCACCTGTTTGATCGACGAGAAATTTTGTGAAATTCCACTTGACCGCTTTTGTGCCGAGCATCCCTTTTGCCTGGCTCGTCAGGTGCATATACAGCGGATGGATATGCTCACCCTTCACGTCCACTTTGGCAAACATCGGGAACGTCACCCCGTAATTCAGACTGCAGAATTCCTCGATGCTTTTTTCATCGCCGGGTTCCTGATTCATGAACTGATTGCACGGAAACCCAAGAACGACAAACCCCTTGTCCTTATATGCATCATAAAGCTCCTGAAGCTGTTTATACTGCGGGGTAAATCCGCATTTGCTGGCTGTATTGACGATGAGAAACACCTTTCCTTCATACGGCTTCAATGTCGTTTCCTCGCCCTTAATCGTTTTTACGCTGATATCATAAATGGACATGTTCATCGCTCCTTTTAGAATAGCCCTTTTGCCCGGCCGTTCTCATCAACGTCCATGGAAAGCGCGGCTGGACGCTTCGGCAAGCCCGGCATCGTTAAAATGCTGCCGGTCAGAGCGACGAGGAAGCCGGCGCCTGCTGACGGCTTCAGTTCGCGGACTGTAATGAAAAATCCTTCCGGCCTTCCGCTCTTCTCCGGATCGTCTGAAAGGGAATACTGGGTTTTCGCTACGCAAACGGGCAAATGACCTAAACCGTTCTTTTCCAATTCGGCAAGCTGTTTTTTCGCCTTATCCGTGAATTTTACGCCTTTTGCTCCGTAGACGACCCGCGAGATTTTTGACAGCTTTTCCTCAATCGAATCAGATAATTCGTACAGATAAGAAAATCGGTTTTCTTTTTCATGCAGCACACTGACGACCTTACGGGCCAGCTCAATACCGCCTTTGCCCCCCTCTTCCCACACATTGCACACCGAAGCAGGATGGCCCTCTTCCCGGCACCAGTCAAGCACCGTTTCGAGCTCGGCTTCCGAATCCTGAACAAACCGGTTCACGCCAACGACATACGGAAGGCCGAAGGCCCTGATCGTTTCAATGTGTTTGGCAAGGTTTGCAATTCCCCTTTTGACGGCTCCTGGATCGCTGGTCTTCAAGTCTTGTAGCGCGACGCCTCCGTGCATCTTCAGCGCCCTTACCGTGGCGACGATTACGACTGCGCCAGGAGTAAACCGGCCCGCTCTCGTTTTAATATGCAGAAACTTTTCGGCCCCTAAATCAGCGCCGAATCCTGCTTCTGTCACGACGTAATCAGCAAGCTTCATTGCCATCTTAGTCGCAATCAGACTGTTTGAGCCATGGGCGATGTTGGCGAACGGCCCCCCGTGGACAAGCGCAGGCGTCCCCTCGACGGTTTGCACGAGGTTCGGCTTCAATGCGTCTTTCAGGAGAAGGGTGAGCGCTCCTTCCACTCCGAGCATTTTGACTGTCACCGGTTTTTGGTCAGCGGTGTAGGCGACGATCATTGATGCAAGCCTTCTCTTCAAATCTTGCAAATCTGTTGCAAGGCATAAAACGGCCATGATTTCAGATGCGACCGTAATGTCAAAACCGTCTTCCCGCGGAAAACCGTTCGCTTTGCCTCCCAGCCCGACCACGGTTTCCCTCAGGGCTCTGTCATTGAGATCGAGCGCCCGTTTCCAAACCACTCTTCTGATATCAATGTTTAATTCATTTCCATGATGAATATGATTGTCTATAAAGGCTGCCAATGCATTATTTGCGCTTGTTATCGCATGCATGTCCCCGGTAAAATGCAGATTAATGTCTTCCATCGGGAGAACCTGCGAGTATCCGCCTCCTGCGGCGCCGCCTTTTAAGCCCATTGTCGGTCCGAGAGACGGCTCTCTGAGCGCAACGATCGAACGTTTCCCATCCTGCCAGAGCGCCTGGCTCAAGCCCACGGTGACCGTTGACTTGCCTTCGCCGGCCGGCGTCGGGTTGATGGAAGTTACCAAAATCACCTTTCCGTCGGGTTTATCCGCTAATCGATCAAAAATATTTAAGGAAATTTTCGCTTTAGTGAAACCAAAGCACTCTATTTCTTCGTCATCTATACTGAGTTTCCGTGCAATTTCCGTTATCGGTTTTAATTTGGTGCTTTGAGCGATTTCAATGTCTGTTAAATGGGTTTTCATAAGCGAGAGGAGCCTCCTTCTGGTTCATCAGATGATGGTTTCCATATTTTTCACACACTTCTTTCATTGTAACACAATTCACGCATTGAAATATCGCCAAAAAGTTCCTATAATGAAGAAAAATCAGCGGAGAAAACCGGAGGTGGCGTGTTGCCTATCAACATTCCTATCGATTTACCAGCAAAGCAGATTCTTGAAAGTGAAAATATTTTCGTCATGGATGAAAAGCGGGCGTTCCATCAGGATATCCGGCCTTTAAACATTGTGATTCTCAATTTGATGCCGCAGAAAATCAAAACGGAGACACAGCTGCTGAGGATGCTCGGAAATTCTCCTTTACAGGTATATTTCACTTTTTTAATACCGTCTACCCATACACCAAAAAATACAGCAAGGCAGCATTTAGAGCAATTTTATACAACCTTTTCTTCGATAAGGGACAGAAAATTTGACGGCATGATCATTACGGGGGCGCCGATCGAACATCTGGCATTTGAAGATGTCTCGTATTGGAACGAGCTCCGGGAGATATTCGACTGGAGCAGAACGAACGTCACGTCAACGCTCCACATCTGCTGGGGGGCTCAAGCCGGGCTGTATCACCATTACGGCATACGCAAAATAATGCTGCCGAAAAAGACGTTCGGCGTGTTTGAACACAGAATATTAGAGAAAACTGAAAGATTGGTCAGGGGATTTGAAGAATTCTACTATGTCCCGCATTCCAGGCATACAGATATAAACATGGACGATCTAAAATCGGTCCCAGATTTAAAGGTGCTCAGCGTATCGGATGAAGCAGGCGTCTGTTTAATTGCTTCAAAAGATGAAAAACAGGTTTTTTTAACTGGACATCCTGAGTATGATACCGATACTCTTAAAGAGGAGTATGAAAGAGATTTGGCCAAAAATATGGAAATTGATCCCCCGGTGAACTATTTTAAAGATGGACCGGACGGCTCGGTTCCTGTAAACCGCTGGAAAGCCCATGCCACTCTATTGTTTATGAATTGGCTGAATTATTACGTTTACCAGGAAACGCCATATGAATGGAAATGAAATTCTCATGCTCTGGTCTGATGCAAGACGCGTAAAATATGATAAAATACAGTTGGGTTTGTCTTCCATAAAAAAAGAAGTTTGGTCCGGTGTTTTCAGCTGTCAGGAAAGCGCAGGAAACCAACGCTTTCCTGCGAATCCAAACTTTAAAAATACCTTAATTTTTGTTCTTCATTTATAATTAAACTAATATTTTATGGTATGGTATGTGTGGACATTAACTCCTGTTTTTATTATCATTTAGCTCTTGTTGTTTGAATTAATTGAGGTGAATATGTTTGAATACCAACAAAAATATATTAATTTTGACTGCAAATTATGGAAATGGCCATGTTCAAGTAGCCAAAACGCTTCATCAAGAATGTGAAAGACTAGGCTTTAAGAATGTAACTGTTTCGAATTTGTATCAAGAATCGAATCCGATTGTATCTGAAATCACGCAATATCTTTATCTGAAAAGCTTTTCAATCGGCAAACAGTTTTATCGCCTTTTTTACTATGGGGTCGATAAAATTTACAATAAAAGAAAGTTTAATATTTATTTTAAGATGGGAAACAAACGGCTTGATCAGCTTGTTAAAAAGCATGAGCCTGATATTATCATCAACACGTTTCCGATGATCGTCGTTCCTGAATACAGGCGGAGAATGGGAAAAGTGATCCCGACATTTAACGTGATGACGGATTTCTGCCTTCACAAAATCTGGGTTCACGAACACATTGATAAATATTATGTAGCGACCGATTATGTGAAGGAAAAGCTGCTCGAAATCGGCACTCATCCAAACAATGTCAAAATTACAGGCATTCCGATCCGCCGTCAATTTGAAGAAGAAATGGACAAAGATCAAATTTACGCCAAGTATCAGCTGTCTCCCGATAAAAAGATTCTGCTGATCATGGCCGGCGCCCACGGGGTTCTCAAAAACGTGAAAGAGCTGTGCGAATCCCTGATGGTGAAAGAAGACGTCCAAGTTGTCGTCGTTTGCGGGAAAAACACGTTATTGAAAAGCTCGCTCGAAGAAATTGAAGCACTGTATCCGGATAAGCTGAAAACGTTCGGCTATATCGAAAGAATTGACGAGCTGTTCCGCGTGGCTGACTGCATGATCACGAAACCGGGCGGGATCACCCTCACGGAAGCCACCGCCATCGGCGTTCCGGTTATCCTCTACAAACCGGTGCCTGGACAGGAAAAAGAGAATGCTCTGTTCTTCGAAGACAAAGGCGCTGCCATCGTCGTAAACCGGCATGAGGAAATTCTCGAATCCGTGTCTTCCCTTTTGGCGGATGAACAAAAATTAAACGAAATGAAACGCAACATCAAAGCTTTGCACTTATCCAATTCTTCAGAAGTCATTCTGACCGACATCGTGAAACAGTCAGAGATCATCATGAATAAACAGCAAGCTGTCAGAGCCCTGTCATAGCAGGACACAGGCAGCCCTAAAAAAACACTTGTGAAAACAAGTGTTTTTTTCTTATGATTCGGTATAGTATGCTTCTTCAAACGGCTGAACGACGACAAACCCGTGTCCGGCAAATTTCATTTGAATGGATTCCCCGCTCCCTCTGCCGATAAACGTTTTAAAAGAGACGTCTGTGACAAATTCAGGCTCAAGATTCCCTGACCAGGCTACGGTCGCATTCGGATCGGTGTATACGGGGCTTTCCGGAGAAACGAGCAGGGTAAGCGGTTCATAGTGACTCGTGATCGCCGCCATTCCGGTCCCTTCGAGCTTTACGTTGAAAAGCCCGCCTGCAAGCATCCCCGAAATTCTTTTCATGAGCTTAATATCCCACTTCATGCCGGACTCAAACGCCAGCAGGTCATTTCCGTTTACAAAAATGGAATCATCGTCCAAATTTAAAATCGATATCTTTTTCCCCTGATCGGCAAGATACAGCTTTCCCTTTCCTTCGGCTTTCATGAGTGAAGTGCCTTCACCGCTCAATACCTTTTTCATCATCCGCCCGAGTCCGTGTTCAAACACGCCTTCCCGCTCAAACTTGATTTGTCCTCTGTAAGAAATCATCGAGCCGGCCTTTGCCCATACTTTCCCGTCCAGATTCACTTCAAGGAGACGCGAAGTCTCAAGCTCAAACATCCCCTCCCCTTTATCCTCCTGCTGCGTTTTTTCCACAAATTCATCAATCGAATAACGATTCATCTTAGCAACACTCCTCATCTATGTATGGTTTCCTTATATACGTAGCTCCCGGTGAAACGTTTCATTTTCTTTGCTCCGTCAACGCTTAAAAAACCATATTTTGAAAGCGATTGCAATAAAATTCCTTAAAAAAGCATAAAAGTTCATTTTTTTCTCTTGACAGCTTGACGAAGCCTCTAGAGATGGTGTATAGTGAAACCATCATTTAGCAGAACATCGTTAGATGATGAAAATTTTTTTTAGCACACTGTGCTACAGTACTAGGAGGATTAAGCAATATGCAAAACGGTAAAGTAAAATGGTTTAACAATGAAAAAGGCTTCGGCTTCATCGAAGTTGAAGGCGGAGACGATGTATTCGTTCATTTCACTGCAATCGAAGGTGAAGGATACAAGTCTCTAGAAGAAGGACAAGAAGTTTCTTTCGAAATCGTTGAAGGTAATCGTGGACCTCAAGCATCTAACGTTGTGAAGCTGTAACTTTAACAGAATGAAGAACAAATGAAACTTCAAATAGAGGAGAGGCATCTTAGCCTCTCCTATTTAATTTTCAGCTGAATTTCGATGGCTAAAATGTTTTGTTTCAGCCTTTGTTCGATTTCCTCAATATTTTTCTCCAAGGACGGCCGTCCTTTTTTTGCGATATCCACCAGCTGTTCCAAATCTTTATATACCTCGACAAATGTCTTGTGCAGAACGGTTTGCAATTCATTGCTTTCCACTGTCACAGGCCCCTTTTCTATAAGATACCCAAATTAGTAATATAGACTTATATTTTTTAGGTTCAATAGTTATATCGGATTAATTTTATTATATTTTTTCTTTTTTTGCACATAAATATCATTGTTTTAAGGAAAAAATAAATCGCGGAGGTGTTGATCATGAATCAGGAACATCATGATGCGATCGAAACAGGGTACAATCAGCGGAAGCAGCTTGAATTAGCCGTAGAAACCGCTCAAAAAACGACAGGGATGGCCACGAGGCAAAAAAGTTCAACATTAATGAAATCGGCGTACCGGTCGATCGAAGATGCGAGACAGCTGTCGCAAACCGAAGAATTATCCGTTTTGGACGGAGATTTTTTAAGGCAGCAGCTCGACATCTTGAACGAATGCGAACATCAGCTTGATGAGGCACAGCGCTAACAAAAAAACCGCTTCATGCGGTTTTTTCAATGATGCCCGACACCCGGGGCGGCGCGGGCGTCAGTTTTTGTTTGTGAGCACTTCTCCATAGGCGCGGAGCTTTTCCCCGACCGTGCATTTTGTAATGCAAAATGCATGGGCATACGTTTTTCCGTATTCCTTTCTGAAATGTTTTTTGATAAAACACCCTTCGCAGTAGGTGTCCTGCAGATCTGTCAGTTCTTTTAAGATCTCCTTCTTATCCAAGGCTTTCATCTCCGTTATTTGTCTAGTTTCGTGCGGCTTTCCACAATGGTATGCTCAAGCATTTTTTTCGCAAGCTGATCCGCTTCTTTATTGTCTTTGCGGCTGATTTGAACGTAGGTCGGCGAGAGCTTTAATTTTTTAAGCTGCTTTTCGATTTTATCGAGCCATTTCGAATGGACCGGATCATAGCACGGCCAGTTTCCATCAAGCTGGTTTAGCACGACAAGCGAGTCTCCTTTAATGACGACGGAATTCCGGCTTGCCCCGAGATCCCTGAGCTCGTTTACGGCTTCATAGAGGGCGGCATATTCCGCTTCATTATTCGTCGTCAGCCGGAAGCTTTTGTTTTTTCTCAACCGGTATCTTTCCCCTCCGAGGGAATAATAAATCACGATTCCGAGGCCTGCCAGCTGGCTGACCTTGTCATAGCTTCCGTCAAAAAACACCGTGATTTCATCCGGTTCATGCGCCAGTTCTTCCTTTAATTTTTCAAGCTCCTTCAGCGTCCAAAAAGCTCCCTTTTCATCCTCAAATTCAAGGCTGCCTACATACGGATTCTGCGCGAGCCGGCGGCCGATTGCCACCGCATCTTTGACTTCAATCCAGTCGTCGGCGGTAAACGGGACGGAAAAAGATCCGTTCAGTTGAATGTCCATGCTTGCTCTTAGTTTCACAAAATCACCTTTATTCAAATGATGTCTTGTTATGCTATAATCAAAACGGTCTTATTACAGCTTATTTAGAAAGGAAGTACCTGTTCTTGTTTAACGAGATTTTGTGGATCGGTTTTGCGATCATTAGCTTTATCATTGTTCTTTTCTTTTACAAACGGTTTGGCAAAACCGGCTTGTTTGTCTGGATCGGATTTGCCACAGTCGCCGCCAATATCGAGGTCGCCAAAACAGTCGAGCTTTTCGGGCTGACCTCGACGCTCGGCAATATCATGTAC
>NZ_JBALMR010000021.1:43972-59107 GCF_036963165.1 Bacillus sp. JJ675
AAGCCGCACCCTGAGGATATCGCGCAGCCGGCGCTTGAGACGATTTTTGGCTTTCTGCCGCGCGTTGCGCTTGGAAGCCTGCTTGCCTATATCATCAGCCAAACGCTTGATGTTTATGTATATTCGTGGATCAGAAGGTTATTTCCTTCCGACCGCGCATTATGGCTTCGCAACAGCGGCAGCACGGCCGTCAGCCAGCTACTCGACACGTTCATTTTTACAAGCGTCGCGTTTATCGGCAAATATCCCTTTGACGTATGGGTGCAGATTTTTATCACCACGTATGTCTTAAAATTTGTCGTTGCCCTTTTCGCGGCTCCTTACGCCTATGCTGCCAAAAGGATCACCCCGATGGATGAAGGAGGCGAAAAAGATGCCGGTTGAAGTATATATCGACGGGGCTAGTGCCGGTGATCCCGGACCTTCCGGGCTCGGCATTTTTATCAAAAACGGAAGGGAATCGGAGTCCTTTTCCATCCCTGCCGGGCGCTTAAGCAACCATGAAGCCGAATTTACGGCGCTCATTGAAGGCATGAAGCTCAGTGCCGAAAGAGGCTATTCGATCGTTTCGTTCCGCACGGATTCCCAGATCGTCGAGCGCGCCGCAGATTCAGAATATGTGAAAAACGATGCATTCAAGCCGTATCTTAGCGAGATTATCCGCTTAAAAGCATTCTTTGATCTATTCTTCATTAAGTGGATACCCTCAAAGGAAAACCAAACGGCCGACAGGCTTGCCAAAAATGCAATTTTACTGAATCATCCAGATTAAAAACCGGACTGCTTGCGCATAATAAGCTCCTGAGGTGGTTCATGTGGATAAGCAAAAACCGGCCGGAAAAGGCCGCAGGGCGATATTGAAATGAACCGGCACACCGATCCGAAAACCGAGCTTGAAAATCGGGCGAAAAAAAGCAATACAAAACATTAGAGAGATCGATGGTTAACCGATCTCTCTTTTTTCCATTTTCATCAACAGCGGTTCAATTCCCCTGATCTGATGAACTTTCAGCATCTCCCTCGCCCTTTCGTGCAAGAGCGTAAAATCAGCGTCTTCCAATGAGCAGGAAAGCGGGACATCGCACTTGATTTCCGCGAGCACTCTCGAAAGCTTCAGATCTTCAAGGCTTTCGTTTATTTTCGTCTGCTGGCCTTTTGTCAGCCGATCGATATTTTCAAGCAGCCTGTCAACCGTCGAATATTCCCTTATCAGCTTGTACGCCGTTTTTTCACCGATTCCTTTCACGCCCGGATAATTATCGCTTGAGTCCCCCATCAAAGCTTTGATATCGATCAAGGCCTGCGGCTCGATTCCGGTTTCTTCGATGAATGATTCTTTCGTATACACTTTATAATTGCCGATGCCTTTTTGCATCAAAGCGACTTGGACGGAATCCTCCAGCACCTGAAGCAGATCCTTGTCCCCCGTTACGATTGTAACGTCCGCTTCATGCCGGAACAATGCCGCCAGCGTGCCGATGCAGTCATCCGCTTCATATCCGGCAAGGCCGATATTCAAAACGCCAAGCTCTCGTGCAGCTTCCTTCGCGAGATCGAATTGCGGAATTAATTCGAGCGGCGGCTCCCCTCGGTTTGCTTTATAATCCTTGAATAAATCATTGCGGTACGTTTTGCTGCCCATATCCCAGCAGCAGACGACATGGCTCGGTTCAAAAGCCGTCACGGCTGTCAGCAGATGCTTTAAAAACCCGTGAACCCCGTTTGTCGGAACGCCTTTGTCATTCATCATAAAATTGCGGTGCACCGCCGTCGCAAAAAAAGACCGGAATAATAAAGCCATTCCGTCAACAAGCAGCAACTTCTTTTTCATCCTTTGGAAACTCCCTTTCATACATACAATGCACCTATTGTACCACATGAGCAAAAATGATGAAAACAGCGCCAAAGACGCTGTTTTATTTTCCATGCTTTTTTTTGCTTGAAATCATTTTCGCTGCTTCCATTTGCGCGTAAGATTCAGTAGAAAATTCGGTATTAAAACCGTTTTTCTTTTTTGCGTTATTATTCTGCTGGGCATTTTTGTTGCCGAGCTTTGTTCTTCCCATCGTGTTTCACCTCCAGCGGACATCTATCTTATGTTTTGCATGAAGGCCTGAAACGACTCTCGGAAGGATCAACCATGTCTATTCGCGCGCATTTTTTCGGCTGACGTATTCTTCGACCATTTCCTTTGTGACAAACCGTCTCTGCGGAACGATGCCTTTTTTGGCCAGGTCGTTCATTTTCGCTGTCACCTGATTGATGCGGTCGGTAGAAAACGGCTCGTGCCGCTCGCATTTTGCGACAGCCTCTTCGATCGCCCGTTCTCTTTCATCTTCAAGAAGGACGAACTCCTTCACAATCTGATGCTGTTTTTTGGAATGTGCTGTAATCGCTTCGTGTACGTTTGTCATCGTGTGCATCCCTTCTTTTTTTATTCAGTCTACCATGCCTGACGGAATTAGGCTATTGCCGGATCGCCTGAAGCCATTCAGTCGCTAGAGCGTATGCGGTTTCGATTCTTTCTTCGTCTGCTTTAGTAAATGGCTCGTGGAAATATGTTTCCTTTTGACCGGAAATTTGGCCCATAGCCTCCTTGAACAAACATTCCCCGAGGAGATCTGCCTGTTTTCGGATGCGGCTTAAAAATGTTTGTTTTTCATGCTCAATCCAGCCGTCCATTATGGCAGAAAGCTTTGACGTAAGGGCCTCGATCAGCCTCGCCTTTCCGTTTTGCTGAAAAAATGCTTTCGGCGACTTGAATGCTTTCAGCTCTTCCTTAAATGCGCCTTCATCTGCCTCTGCCTCCCGGGGGTCATAGCAGTCAGATTCCGGCGGCTCCGCTTTGACATGGACCGAAAAGTAGCGATTGCCGTCAAGTTTTTGCTGAAGCGCGCCTCCCCACTCTTCATCCGCATATTTGACCATCATGCCTGTGATCCTGATATCGAGCGCTTTTAATTCCTGCAAGTATTCGAATGCGTACTCTTTCAAAGCCGTTTTCAAGGCTTTTTGCAGGTTGGCCTGCCAATCTCCGTTTTGCAGCCCCGGATGAATGGCCGATTTCAAGAGATCGTACGCATAAAAAGAAAGGCGCTGTCCGATATAATAAAACTGCTCTTCTATATCCTTTTCCGTCATTTGAAGCATAAAAGACCCGTCTCTTGACTCTTCGATCGCCGAACAAGCTGCCTTGTACGCTCCCGCGATTTCCTCTCTCTCCGCCTCCGCCTCTTTTGCAGATCGGTGCAGCGAACGGCGGAGCTGAAAAACCGCTTCGCAAAGCGCTTCGCCTTCAGATGCCAGCTGATCGACGGCAGATTTGGCCAATCCGTTTTCAATAAAGTCGTCGAGGTCTTTTCGTAAGCGGCTGAAATCGTTGAAGCCGGCGGGTGTTCCATCGAGCTCCTGTTTGCTTGAGACATGGTAAAGGTGCGGATTTTGAATCCCTTCCTTTAACAGCTCTCCCTTTACATAGGATTCGACTGTTTCCAATTCTTCAGCGCTTCCCGCCAGATCTGCCGCGTTTAGAATAAAAAACATTTTATCCATGCCAAATGCGTCTTTGATCAGCCCGAGCTTCCGCAAGAATGACCGGTCCGCTTTTGAAAAGGAATGCTGATAATATGTTATATAAAGGAGCGCATCCGCGTCTTTCATATACTGAAAAGCGAGTTCTGTATGCCGTTTATTCATGCTGCTCGCACCAGGCGTGTCAACAATCGTAATTCCCTTGTTCGTGACAGGCGTATGCAAATAAACGGTGACTTCTCGGACAGCGCAAGCCGTTTCTTCATCGGCGACATACGGTTTTAGCTCATCGGCGGATATCATGAATTCACCTTGATCGATGATATAGTGCTGAAAACGCCTGTACGCCTTCTGAAAATGTTCAACGATGATGCGCTCATCCTGCTGAAGATTTCCTTTTTTCAAGAGATGTTCCAGCTTTTCCGAAAAAGTTCGGCCTTTTGCACCAGACATCTTCCCGTCTAAAAGCTGGTCTAGTTCAGCGGCCATCTCCGTTTCTGTTTTAAAGGCCACCTCCGCCGACCCGTCTTGTTTTGCGCCCGTCGGTTCGGTGATCTTGTTGATCGTCGCCGTCGTCGGCGTAGGGGAGGACGGAAGCACCTTCCTTCCGCAGAGCGCGTTTGCAAACGAAGACTTTCCGGCGCTGAACGCGCCAAACAGGGCCAATGTGAACCGTCTGGATTGGAGCCGTTTCGTTTTGGCGGCGAAAGCCTTCCTTTGCTTTTCCAAACTCGGAATATCCTCTAAATGACGGACAAGCCGCAAAAAGTAATCGATATAATCAGAAACGCTTCTTTCGGCTGTACTTGAAGTCCCTTGGGCCGCTTCTTGCCGAGGCGCCGGCTTGTTATCAGACCGCTTCATTTCGATCGGTTTTTGCAATTCTTTCTTTTCCTGTACATGCCAGTTTGCTTCCGGTTCTTCGCCCTTACCTCCGGTTTCCCAAAGATCCAAGAGGCGATTCGCTTTTTCACAGGCATTCCGCTGGGCGCTAAGCCGTTGATGCAATTCCGAAAGCTTCATTTTTTCCTCTTCATATTCGCGTTTCATCACCGTCAGCCGGCTCTCTTCCTTCTCAGCCAGGAGAGCCGTCAATTCTTCCGTGAGAGCCCGGGCGGCCGCCTTCGCTTTTCTCCTGATGCTTTCGGCGAGTTCTTTTGTATAGTTCAGCACATATTCCGGGGAAAGCGCCGCCCCTTTTTTCAGCGCTTTGACCAAAAGGGTCTCATCGACCTCTGCAGCGAATTCGAGAACGCGGGAGAGAAAGTCGTCGCTGTTAAGGTCCAATCGATTTGAGAATGTTTTGAACGCTTCAATCATATGCCAGTCAATCTCTGCCTGAACCCTTTTTCTGACGTCCGCCAGAAAAGCTTCTTTTCTCCTTTCCTTTTCCTCAAGCGTTTTTGCTTTCGTGAAGAGAAAACCTTTTTTAAAGCTTTTTTCATTTGATTCGAGGTACAGTTTGGCAAGTTCCCTCATGTCAAACGGTGTGAGATTTGCATTTTGAATGATCGTTTCGATTTCCTTTTTGACCTCTTCTTCAGCCCGCTTCCGGAGCGCTGCGGCTTCAGAAAGCCCTCTCTCAAGATCACGAACTTTTGCTTCCAGGGCAGCCGTTTCATCCGGGAGGGACGATTCTGCATCGCTGATCAGCATCTCTGTGTGCTCGTTGATCAGGCTGATGACTTTTTGTTCCGTATATGTCCGCAATTGCTGTTCCGTTCGGTGCTGAAGCCCAGACAGCTTATCGCGAAGCCGTTTGAATTCATTGAGCGGATGTTCGGCCTCTGTAACGGACGTAAAAAAGAGGTGATCTTCCCTGATCCCTTCTTTCAGAAGCATGTCAAGAACCTGGTTTTTATACGTCAGAAAAGGCGTTTCCGATTCATCGTGCCTGTCGATTTGATTGACGATGAAATATAAATTCGCTATTTTTCCCCGAATGGAGCGGAGAAAGTTCACGTTTTCTTCAGAATGGACATGGTTGTAATGCACGACATAAAACAGTGCGTCAGCCTGATGCAGAATGGATGATGCCGAAAGGAAGTGGGCATCGTCCGTAGAATCGATTCCAGGTGTATCGATTAAAACGGCATGAGGCGCAATCCCCGGAAAGTCCCCTTCAATTTCTACCATTGCAATTTGGCTGCCGTCCTTGCAATACGCCTGCACTTTTTGTTTATCATAAGCGCCCTTGAACGATGCGTATCTTCCATCTGTCGTATGAAGCGCCGTATTCGCCTCTCCCCTCCTGACAAGGACAAGGTTGGCGCTTGTCGGAATCGGGCTTGTCGGTAAAACATCTTCTTGAAGCAGCGCGTTGAGCAAAGACGATTTCCCTGCTGAATAATGGCCGCATAAAGCGATATACACTTCCTTGCGGGCCCATTTTTGAATGACGGAAGCAAGCTGTGCTGCCCGTTTCTCATCCCCGTTTTTCTTCAGCTCTTTGAAAACAGCGCCTGCCTTTCTCATCAGGTCGTCTTTCGTATTAAGTTGTGCCATTATTCCTACCCCTTTTTGCATGTTGTTTAACTGTAGCCCCTTTTCCCATTTTACACGACAATTCTGTATTTTTCTCCACAACGTAAAGAAAAACGAAAAAAGCCGCCAAAAACGGCAGCTTTCCATATCTGTATATCGATTTATGCAGAACGCTTCGAGATTCCTTTTAAAACAAATCCGATCATGAGACTGTATGTACACACAGCTCCGAGCAAAAAAAACATCGTCATCCGTCTTCCACCATCCTATAATGAGAATGTTTTTCACATCCATTATAAATGAAATGATAATCATTTTCAATGGCATAATTCCTTCAGCGCTCGCTCCTCTTCACGAATGCGGATCAGAAGCAATACCGCGTTGCATATAGTGAAAACGACCGCGGTCACATATGCCTGAAAAAGCAGGGGAAGAAGGATCAATTCAAGCGCGACAGCCAAGTAGTTTGGATGTTTGATCCATTTGTAGGGCCCTTTCCGGATGAGGTTCGTCTCCGGAATCACCAAAATTTTTGTATTCCAGTATGTCCCGAGCGAAAAGAGCGACCAGTAGCGCAGCCCTTGGGTGAGCACCAGCGCTGAGATCATCAGGATTAAAGCCGGGAACGGCTGAATGTTCCGATGAAAAACGGCCACTTCCGAAATGAGCGAAACGAAAAACAAAGCGTGCATCGCCACGATAAACGGATAGTGGCGCTTGCCGAATTCGACCGCTCCGCGTTTTTTGGCGTTTTTTTCATTCCGCTTCGCGACGGCTAATTCAATCAGCCGCTGAAGGATAAAAATGAACAAGATCATCCAAAACATTTCATTCACTCTCTTTTTCCGTCCATTTCATGAAAAGAAGCTCTGACGAAAAACCCGGGCCCAGCGCTCCTAAAAGCCCGTGCTTCCCGCGTTCGGGGGTGACGTTTTCAAAACAATCTTTGATCACGTACATAATGGTTGCCGAAGACATATTGCCGTGCCTTGCCAATATCCGCCTTGAACATGCAAGGTGCTCTTCGGAAAATCCGAGGCTGTCGATGTATGCATCAAGAACTTTCTTGCCGCCCGGATGAGCAAGAAACACTTGAATGTCGTCCAGTCCGGCGTTTTGCCCGTCGAGAAACGCTTCAACATCTTTTTTTAGGTGCGTCCGGATCAGTGACGGAATATCCCGTGAAAACACGACTTGAAAGCCGCTGTTGGTGATTTCCCAGCCCATGACATCTTCCGAATCTTTTAAAGTGGACGACTGAGAGCCCAGCAACTCGGGAAGGACGGAAAATTGCGAGCAGCTTGTGTCCGCTTCCTTGCCGCACATTAAAACGGCCGCAATCCCGTCTCCGAATAAAGACGTTCCGATCAAATTGCTTTTCGATTTATCGTCCTTTTGAAAGGTTAAACTGCACAGCTCTGCACTTACTACCAGAACATGCGCCTTTGGAAAAGCTCTGCAGTATTCAAACGCCCGCGCGATTCCCGAAGCCCCTCCCGCACAGCCGAGGCCCCAGAGCGGAATGCGCTTTGTCCGTCTTGAGAAAGGGAGCATGTTCATCAGCCTCGCCTCAATGCTAGGTGTCGAGATGCCGGTGGAAGACACAAAAAAAATCGCTTCAATTGTTTCAAAAGGAACCCCGCTTTTCAAAAAACGCCGATCAGAAAGGCAATTCGTCACGGCTTCTGCACTGTGTTTGAGCGCCATCTCAACGTAAGCCCGATTTTTTTCTTCAAAGCTTTTCGCGCCTTTATACCATTCCAAAGGCATGACAAACTGCCTTGATTCGATCTCCACGTTTTTGAATGAAGCTAACAGGCGGTCAATGTCTTTAAAGGAATCTTTAAACATCTCGCGCGCAAACCCGGCAGCTTGTTCTTGATTGACATGACAGCGGGGTATGCTCGTTCCCGCCGATAACAGATAAACCATGTTATCACCTCTTCCACCATGAAGCGTATACTCACGTGGCGCCCTGAAAAAAGAAAGCCATCAGCACTTCGTCATCAAACGCTCCATCCGCATGTATCTGTTCTTTTTGGATGCCTTCGACGACAAATCCGTTTTTCTTATATAGGGAAAAGGCCGCTTCATTTGAAGCAAATACGGTCAGGCACAGTTTATGAAGCTGATGCAGTCTGCACCATTTCAATGTGTAAGACATGATTTCTTTGCCGATGCCGAGTCCCTGCGCTTTCGGATGCAGCCATGTTCTAAAAAGTCCGGTATGCCGTTTCATCTGAAGCTCGCCGCGGATCACCCTTGCGATTCTGTACACCTTGCCGTCGATTTCGACGGCTGCGTACATATTATCCTTTTCATACATATCCTTGATAAAGGTGCGCTCCTCAAGAAGCGTGCGCGGCCTTTCTTTTTGTATGTAGACGCCGCTGTCAATCACAACGCGCACCGCTTCGATAATATCGGGGGCATCCGTCATCCTGACGGGGCGAATCACGGCCTGTCCGCCGTCTTTTGTGCGGATGTTTTTAACAAGCTCATGCTCTCTTTTCATCAGAAAAGCCTCCTCTTCTCAATTGTAGTATGTGTCATGATTAAGAAGAAAACACATCTGACCAAAAGAAAAACCCCACGGGATCGTGAGGTTTAGACGGCTGATTTTTCGCCGGGTACGGCTTCCGTGCGGTCTATCGGCTTTGCAAACGGATTGATATGGAAGATCGCATTCAAGATAATCGCGGTCAAGCTTCCCGCGACAATCCCGTTTTCGGTCAGCAGCTTGATGCTGTCCGGAAGATGCTGAAACATCTGCGGGACGACAGTCACACCGAGGCCGATCCCGACCGAGCATGCAACGATTAACAGGTTTTCCTGTTTTCCGAAGTCATCCCTGCTCAGCATTTTAATGCCGTAAGCGATAACCATGCCAAACATCGCCACCATTGCTCCGCCCAATACCGGTTTGGGAATGATCGTTGTCAACGCGGCAGCTTTAGGAAAGAGCCCCAACAGGACGAGAAAAGCCCCCGCGGTTAGGATGACGCTGTTTTTCTTTATGCCTGTCAATTGAACAAGACCGACGTTCTGCGAATAAGCCGTGTACGGAAAAGCGTTGAAGATTCCGCCCAATAACACGGCAAGCCCTTCCGCCCTGTATCCTTTGGATAAATCCTTCTCCGTCAGCTTTTTGTCTGTTAAATCGCCCAATGCGAAGTAAACGCCTGTCGACTCTACAAGACTGACGATCAAGACGAGGGTCATCGTGATGACCGGAGTGACTTCAAATACAGGAGTTCCAAAATAGAAAGGATGGATCATCTGCACCCAGCCTGCATGCGACACTTCTGTAAAATCGACTTTTCCCATCAGACCGGCGGCGGCCGTTCCGGCAATAAGGCCGATCAAAATCGAAACTGACTTCACAAATCCTTTTGTAAAGCGGTTCAAAAGGACGATCACGAGAAGAACCGCAAACGCCAATGCGAGGTTTGACAGCGCCCCGAAATCCTTGCTCCCTTCACCGCCCGCCATGTTATTCATCGCGGTGGGAATCAGCGTAATCCCGATAACCGTCACAACGGAACCGGTTACGACCGGAGGGAAAAACCGGACGAGCTTTCCGAAGAAAAATGAAAGCAGTATGACGATCAGGCCGCCTGCGATAATGCTTCCGTAAATCGCCGGTATTCCGTATTTCGATGCGATCGCGATCATCGGGGAAACGGCTGTGAAGGTACATCCCAATACGACGGGCAACCCGATTCCGAAAAAGCGGTTTTTCCAAACTTGCAGCAATGTCGCGATCCCGCACATCAGAATATCGGCTGAGACGAGGTAGGTCAGCTGCTCAGGCGTCAGACCGAGCGCGTCTCCGACGATCAGGGGAACCATCACGGCTCCCGCATACATGGCCAGAACGTGCTGAATGCTTAATGAAACGGTTTTTCCGGCTGTCAGCTTCATGAACGAACCTCCTGTAAAAACGTGACCTTTCCGCCTTCAAGAGAGGCGATTCTCGCCAGGGATTCAACCCTGATGCCGAGACCGTCAAGCTCTTTTCTGCCGTTTTGAAACGATTTTTCGATGACGATTCCGATTCCTGCGGCCTTTGCACCGGCCTGTTCAATGATCGAGATAAGACCTTTGGCGGCTTGTCCATTCGCCAAAAAATCATCGATGACAAGTACATTGTCATCCTTTGAAAGGTGGCCGGCAGAGATGGCGATCGTACTTTCCGTTTTCTTTGTGAATGAATAGACAGATGCCGTTAGCAAATTGTCCTTAAGCGTAAGAGATTGGCGCTTTCTCGCAAAAACGACCGGAACGCCGAGTTTCAAGCCCGCCATGACGGCAGGCGCGATTCCGGAAGACTCGATCGTTACGATCTTTGTAATCCCTTCGCTGCCAAAAAGAGAGGCGAACTCTTCCCCGACAGCAAGCATCAACTCCGGATCGATTTGATGATTTAAAAAAGCATCGACCTTCAACACTTCATCGGATAAAACGGTACCTTCTTCTTCAATTTTTCGTTTAAGCAGTTCCATGCATACCCCTCCGTTATTCAATAAAAAAAGCATTGCCCGATAGAGCGGGCAATGCTGAAAAAGACGACAGCCATCTGCCTTGCGACAGACGTTCGTTTTGTTAGCGCCCACCCATAGTCGGACATTTACGGTGCCCGGTAGAAACTTGCGTGCCATATCCACGCGATTATATGAGTGATATAATGTATCAAATTATAGCAACTTTCTGTCTGAATGGAAAGACTAAAAACAAAAATTACGAACTCAAAGCACATATTTTTGATAGATCGTTCGTTTTTAACTGAAAATTCAGACTGGAGAAACCCTTCCCATAAAATCGGGAAGGGTTTTTTTATAAATACAGTTTCGTATACTTTTCTTCCAAATAGCGGATTAAATAGCCGACATTCAGTTCTTCGCCTGTCGCGGCTTTCATGATCTCAAGCGGTTTTTTTCGTTTGCCGTGGACATGAACCCGTTCCGTCAGCCATTTTCTGATCGGCTGGAAATCTCCGCTTTCAATGAGCCGGTCAAATTCCGGAAGGTCTTCAAGCATTTTCGATTTCAGCTGGGCTGCATACATATATCCGAGCGCATACGAAGGAAAATAGCCGAAATCGCCGCCTGACCAATGAACGTCCTGCAAAATTCCTTTTGCATCGTCCGGAGGCGTGATCCCGAGATATGCTTCGTATTTTTCATTCCACATCTTCGGAAGGTCTTCCACCGATACATCACCGCTGAAAATCGCTTTTTCGATTTCGTAGCGGATCATAATATGCAGCGGATATGTCAATTCATCCGCATCGATCCGGATGAAAGACGGCTTCGATTCATTTACGGCTCTGTAGAACGCGTCAGCCGTAATGCCTTGGAATTGTTCCGGGTTTGCTTCTTTCAACTTGGGAAAATACCGTTTCCAGAAGCTTTGGTGCCTGCCGATGAAGTTTTCGTAAAACAGCGACTGGGATTCATGAATCCCCATGGAAGCGCCTTCTGATAAATTCGTTCCGCTTAACGCTTCATCGATATTTTGTTCGTAAATGGCATGCCCGCATTCATGAATCGTTCCAAACAGCGCGGAACGGAAATCGGATTCATTAAATGCGGTGGTTACCCGCGCATCTCCCGGACTGATGGTGATCTGAAACGGATGCACGGTCTCATCAAGACGCCCTGCCTCAAAGTCGTAGCCAAGCTCTTCTAAAAAGAAATGGCACAGTTCGCGCTGCTTTTCTTTCGGAAAATGATCTTGTACAAAGCGCGTATCCGGTTTTTTCCGGCTGCCTGCAATCTTTTGGACGAGCGGAACGATCGATTCCCGCAATTCGGAAAAAAGCGCATCAAGCGTTTCCACTGTCATGCCCGGCTCGTAGAAATCCAAAAGTGCATGATAAGGGTGGCCCTCATATCCCCAGTATGTAATAAACCGCTTTTTGAACTCGATGATTTTCTCCAAATACGGGGCGAACAGAGAAAAATCGGAAGCCTTTTTTGCTTCTTCCCAAACCGATTCCGCCTTGGATGTCAGCGTCGTATATTCTTTGAATTCATCTTCTGGAATTTTACTGTTTAATTCATAATCTTTTTTTGCTTCTTCGACCGCCTTTTGCGTATCAGGCGGCAATGTTTCTTTTTGTGCGGACAAAGCATCCAGCAGCTCTTTCATCCGCTTTGACGTTCTCATTTGAAAAACATCAGCCGATAATTGTCCGATCGCTTCGGAACGGTATTCCTCCCCTTTTTTCGGAGCGCCCGTTCTCATATCCCAATACATGACATTAACCGCTTGCTCATAATGGCTGATCTTCTTTAACATGTCTAAAAATTCTTTTTCATATGCAGTTACGCTCAAAACGATCCCCCTCTTCTGTAAATGATGCGAATTGTAATCAGACTAATGGAAATATTTACGAAAGTCAACTTTTATGCCCTTCTGCAAATAAAAAAAGAAAAGCGAAACAACCGCTTTTCTTTTAAACATAGGCCGGCTTCACGGGAAGCACTGCCTCAACCTCTTCTAACACATTCCATTCTTTAGAAGAGGCAGCATAAATGTGGATCGTCCCCTTGTCTTCGTTTGAGCGGATCAGGCGCCCTACGCCCTGACGGAGCCTGAGCAGCATATATGGCAGCTCGACCTCGCGGAAGGAGTCTTTCACACCGCTCCGCTTCGCTTCAAAGACCGGATCGTGCGGGGGATAAGGAAGCGACCAAATGATGACGTTCTGAAGCGAAGCGCCAGGAATATCAAGCCCTTCCCACAGATGGACGGAGCAAAGAACAGATTCTTCAATGCTTTGGAATTTTTCCACGATCGTACTGATTTCTTCGTCTCCTTCGAAATATACGGGAAACGGCAAGTCTACGCCTCTGACCTGCTGCTTAAACGCCTCAAGCTCTTCAAAGGACGGGAACAGAACGAGGGATCTTCCGCCTTCCTGTTTCATGCTGCTGATCGCCGCTTTTCCCTTCTCCTTCGCTTCTGACATCCGGTGGATACACACTTTCATTTGTTCGTCATAATCGTAAGGCGAATCGACTGTGAGCGATAAATAATCGCGGATGCCGAGGCTTTTCGCCAAATAATCAAAAGAGCCGTTTTCCGATAATGTCGCTGATGAGAAGATGAACGGAATCTGTTTGGAAAATACCTTTTCTCCAAGGACTTCAGATACCGTCCGCGGCATCACCACAAATGTCGATTCAAGCTCTTTTTGCTCAAGCCAGCTGATCGCATTTTTCGTGTAGAGCGAAAGGGAATATGCCATTTGTTCGAGATATTCTTCGACGACTGTTAAAGCGTACTGGTCGATTGTGTACAGCTCGCCTTCAAAAACGAGCGCCTCGCCGATTTTTTCGAGCAGATCATAAAGTTCCCCGGCCGCTTTTTTCACTTCGTTATGTTCCTTGATGTGCAAACGCTCTGACCCTTCGGCTTTTTCCGCATTTTCGGAAAGCAATTGGAAGAATTCATCGTTGACGCGCAGCGCCTCTTCGACGAGTTCTGCAAACTCTTCTCTGATATCATTGCCGATCAGGCGTTCCAGAAACATCTCCAAAGTCGATTGTTTTACCCTGTATGTCAGCGCTTTTTGCGCGGCGAATTCGAGCAGATGCCCCTCATCAAATACAACGGCGCTGTGCTCCGGCAAGAGCGGCAGCTGTCCTTCCCGTTTCCTGGCTTCTTCCGTCCAGACATGCTCCATGTAGAAATCGTGGGAACAAATGATGAAGTCCGTCGATTTCCGGTAATGGTCCCTTGACAGCGTCAGTCCGCAGCGATGCCTCATATCACAGGTAAGGCAGTCCTGGAACGAATCGTACGCGATCTCGGCCCATTCGTCATTGGACAGTGACGGATATTCCTTTCTGTCACCGTATGGATAAAATGTCTGCATGCCTTGTGATTCATGGACGAATCCGGGCAGCGCCTCATAAAGATCGAGCCATTTTTCATCATCAGAGCGCTGCATCGTTTTCTCAAGCTTTTTCAGGCAGACGTATTGGTCATGGGACTTGCTGAGCCTCGCGTCAACAGTCAAGCCGAGGTGCTCGGATATTTTATGGATGTCCCCTTCTTTTTTCACCAGCTGTTCAATAAGCGTCTCATCCGCACAGGCGATGACCGCCGGTTTCCCCGTATACCTGGCATAGCTGAGCGCAAACAGAAGGTAGACAAGCGTTTTCCCTGTTCCTACGCCTGCTTCGGCAAACATGACCTTCTTTTCTTTAAATGCCCGTTCTAATTGAAAGGCCATGAAAATTTGCTCATCCCGCAAATCAAAGCCCTTTTCAGGAAGAATATCGTAAAACACATCACCGATCCAATTGTTAAGCTCTTCATAGAAATTTTTTGTTTTTGTTAAAGAAAAAGGCAGACGAGATGCTGTCACCCTGCTCCAACCCCCAACTATCGAGTTTTTCAGAACTTCTATGCTATCACTATGGGAGTGGAAATTCAACAAGAAAGATTTGTGAAAAACGAAAAGGAGAACGAGAAGGCTATTTGTCACTTCCGGCGGATCGAATACGTCAAAAACGGATGGTCCGTCGATTCCATATGGCTGATCGCATTTTTAAGATCTTCCTTTGCATATGTAATCTGTTCTACGCCATCGTTGTCCAGTTCGCTGGATGACGTCTCAAGCGCTTTTTGTATCATGTCGAAATGCTCGCTGCTTAACATGAAATCACCTCTTTCAAAACGGAATAATCCCGAGTATATGCAGATTGATCATGTTTTATACAGACTCTTTATTTTCCTTCGGTTTCTTCCTCTGCGGCTCGTCTCGTCATTTGACAATGTGCGTTTGATCCAACGTATATACCCAATCTATTCCATTATTTCATCATATGTTGTATAGAATTTAAAATTTATAGACTGAGGTGGAAAGTTAATGTATTATTACACAACTGGAAAAAAGCATGATTGGGATTACACCAAGTATGATCATGATTATGATCCTTACCGGAAGCATTATGTTCCTTATGTGAAGGTATACCATGACGAGCCTCACAAAAAGCACCATGACCATTGTAAGAAGGAATACTACTACTACTACAAGCCGTGCAAGAAACATGACGACCGCAAAAAGGAGTATTACGATTACGAGACTTATGAGAAGCATCATGA
>NZ_JBALMR010000021.1:59250-63819 GCF_036963165.1 Bacillus sp. JJ675
ACCATAAGAAAGAGCACTATTGTTACGAGCCGTGCAAAAAGAAACGCGAGTACGAAAAAGAATATTACGACTACGAGACTTATGACCATAAGAAAGAGCACTATTATGACGATCCTTATGAGAAGCACTGCGATGATAAAAAGAAATACTACTACTATTGTGAGGCCTACAAAAAATACCATGAGCAGCCTAAAAAAGAATACGGCTACGATGAACCCTCTAAAACATACGATGAAAGCTCTTACAAAAAGAAAAACGATTCTTGGATTGTATAATGAATCGGTGTTTTCATGTGCGCTCAAATCATGCAGAGAGCGGACATCTCCGGTTTTCTTCATGTAAAAAACCCCGCTTCTAAAAGCGGGGTTTCCATTCGGCCTGTCCGGGATGGTGATAAGCTATTCGTTTTTAGGTTTTGGGGGTCTTTTTCCCCAATATTGATAATAATCGGTTTTGATAAAGCCGTTAAAGAGCTTTCGTTTTTTCGTCGCTTTTTTCCCGTAGCATTCTTCAAACCGTTCGTTTGATGTCAGCATATAGACGGACCATGTATCAAGGGCGGCAAACGTTTTGCCCATGTCCCTGTACATCTTTTCGACTTCTTCTTTTTCTCCGAGCCATTCGCCGTACGGCGGGTTTCCGACGATGACGCCGTATTTTTCTTTTGTTGTGAAATCTTTGACCTGCATTTGTTTAAATTCGATTAAATCGCCCAGTCCCGCTTCTTCGGCATTCGCCTTAGCGATATCGATCATGCGGTGGTCAAGGTCATAGCCGTGAATGGACAAAGGCTGATCATAATTGGCCTTTTCTTCAACTTCAAGCCTTGCTTTGTTCCATACATCCTTGCCGATCCATTCCCATTGTTCAGACGCAAACTCCCTGTTAAACCCGGGGGCGATGTTTTGCCCGATCAGCGCCGCTTCAATCGGGATCGTACCCGAACCGCAAAACGGGTCAACAAACGGCCTGTCCGGCGTCCAGTTTGTCAGCAGGATCAGGGCGGCTGCGAGCGTTTCTTTTAATGGAGCTTCCCCCTGGCCTGCGCGGTATCCCCTTTTATGCAAGCCGATTCCTGAAGTATCGAGCGTGATGACAGCTTTGTCTTTCAAAAGCGAAATTTCAACCTTATACTCCGGACCCGTCTCCTCAAGCCACTCGTTACCTTTTCGGTATTGCGTTTTCAGCTTTTCGGCGATTGCTTTTTTCACGATGCGCTGGCAGTCAGGCACGCTTGCGAGTGTCGATTTCACCGATTTTCCCGTAACGGGAAACTTCGCGTTTTCCGGAATAAAGGAGCTCCAGTCAATCGCTTTCGTTTTTTCAAATAGTTCGTCAAACGTTTTCGCAGTGAATTCAGCGGCCTGGATCTTTACCCTGTCCGCCGTCCTCAGCCAAAGATTTGCCCTGCAGATGGCGAGAGCGTCTCCTTCAAACATCACTTTTCCGTTGTCGACCGTGCACTCATAGCCTAATCCGCGCACCTCTTTGGCGACGATCGCTTCGATTCCCATCGGGGCTGTTGCAATTAATTTAAAGGTTTTCATCGTATCACCTGTTTGTATGTATGTTTTTACATGATAAAAGCTCTCCTATTTGCGGAGAGCTTATGCATTGTCATCATCATTAGTGTTTGTAACGTTCTGTAAGCCATGTTTTGTTCCCTCGTACTGCAGTCGGCTTTTGGCCTCGTACTCAGGCGGTAATCATCTATCTACAGAGCAATCTCTGTCCTTCCTTCCGTTCATTTCCGTCCAGAAGGTTCCCCTACCAAAATTTGGGTTTCTCGCTCGAGGGGTTTACCTCGTTCCACTCTCACCATTTCTAGTGAGACTTCGTCACTGTGGCACTTTCAAGGATACTCAGCCATATCCGCAAAGGACGTAGGCTTTTTTCCTGCCGTCAGCCTTACACAAGGCTGCCCTAGCTTATGACTTCGCTAGGCACGAACACTACGGGCATCTCAGCACCGTGCGAGCATGGACTTTCCTCTACAGATGCAAACATCTGCAGCGATTACCCGAACGTTAAGACATCCACTATTATATCCTACTTTCTTTTTAAGGGCAAGGCTTTTTCATCAATCGTATAATTTGCTTCCGAATACGTGTTTTTCCAAATTAGATAATCTTTTCAAAATATCAAAGTTGGTCGTATTTGATTGAGCAGGCTGCCTTTTGCTGGCTTCCTCCAGCTGCTTTTTCAAATTCAGGTTTTCCTGCTGCAATTCCTCAATTTCCTGATGGAAGGCTTCATAGTCTTTAATCACCAAGTCGAGAAACTTGTCAACATCTTCCTGTTTGTAGCCTCTGACCGCTGTTTTGAACTCTTTTTCCAAAATTTCTTTAGCAGAAAGCTTCACTTTATCAGCAAGCATCTTTTTCACCTCATATCGTGAATCATCATCTTATATTTTTTCAGAAAACGTGTACAATGTCAAATTTATCTTCCTCATGTTATTCTTCGTAAAAGGTGTAATCCTCAACGGTTGATCTAAGATCGTCCATTGTGATCGTATAGATCGGAAAATCGCGCTTTTCCTGAGCTTTTTTTGCTTCATTCAGCATGTAAACAGGCGAACCATCGACTTCTTCATCATAAAGAATCAGCAGGCCATCGGCTTTTTCGATGAAGAACCGGTTTTTCTGCTTAAACTGCGCCGGACTTTCATAAGGTCTGTGCGTCAAGCTTTCCGTGTAATCACTTTGAGCTAACACAGCTTCATACAGCTCTTTATTTTTCTCATTCCAGTTCTTTTCCTGGTCAAAAAACGGGGTGATGACAGCCACTTTCAGCTCAGGGTATTCTTCCTGAAGGGAAAAAGCCACTTCTGCTGCCCAGATTTCCGCACCAAGCTGCCCGGAAATAAGGATCCATTCCAGTCCTTCATCAAGCAAAGCGAGAATCCTGCTTTCAATCGCTTTTTTTATGTAAAACAGCGCCGGGTCATCGTGCTTAAATATTCCGATTTCAAATGGTTTGTATCCTGTTACAGCCAATACTTTCACTTTTATCACCTGCTAAAAAATGGGGCACGGTCTGCCCCATTTTTTAAAAATATTCTGTTCCCCTGGAACCGGCTTTGCTGATCCTCACAAAGCTTACGCAGTCCGCCTTTTAGTATCCGCCAAATCCAGGTCCTGCAAACGGCGCAGTTCCTGTGCTGACAAAATGCTGATGTGTCGCCTGATTCACGTTTGATTGAGTTTGCGGGTAGTAATGAACGTGATCGAAATGTTGATGGTTGATATTTGTTGTATGCTGCGGATGAATGTGCGGTACGATCGTATTGCCGTGCGTGTGGGTGTAACAGCATTGTGTAGGATGAACAATCGGCCCTATCACGTTTGGTCTGCAGTGCATGATCAAATCCCCTTTCCTAAGAGCTTCTAAATACACTATTAAACTATGAAGCAGGGGGTGAACATGTACTAATATAAAGACCTATTTTAAAAGTAAGCCAAAAAGCTTTCCTTGAAATTCGTCAAAATGAAAATGATGAACAGTACAACGACAAAAAACAAGTAAAACAAGCCCTTATACATATCGACGCTCCTTTCAAAAATAGTCTAGCGTTATTTTACAAGAATTTTGCCGTTTCTACAATTCATAACATGTTTTTCTTGCGCTGCTGGCGGCGGATGCTGTCGACTTCTGCGCTTGCCCGGGGAATACTCTTCCTGTATTTCCTCTTTAGCCTCTCGTGGCGGCCGTCCAGCTCAGCCGCTTCCCTTTCTGTCGGGACGAGCTGTTTTGAGGCGCAGCGGCCGAGAAGATCCCGTGTTACGGATAAAGCGGCCGGAATGTCCCGCTTTTGATGCTCGTAATATTTTGCAAGCTCAATGCCCGACCGCCAAGCTGTTTTTTCATCTTCCGCATGTCGCAGCTTTTCCCACAGCTCAGCCGCCTTTTCAAGCATTCCCTGTTTTTTATATTGAAGCGATAAATCGTAGGACGCCCGCTCTGACTGTTCAAAGGATTTGGACGCAAGCTCCTTCAATTGCTCTGTCGCCCGTTCTGTTTCTTGATTGGCGATGAGCCATTTCGCCAGCGCATATTTTTCGTTTGCTTCCTCCGCTTTTTGCGGTGATAGAATCTTTTTCGATATATGGATGTAAAGGGTGATCAAAGAGAGCACGTCAAGCTCATTGTGGCGGAGGACGCCTTCTATAATCCCGGGCCGCTCTTCTTTTAAAAACTGAAAATAAATCATAGGTGCGAGATACCCCGGCGTATCCTCCGTTCTCTCGAATCCCAGCTCCTCTTTTTCAACCGTCCTTAAGGAAACGCGCTCGAATTTATGTTTCCAGAGCCTTCTTGCACCATGCAGCAGGTCAAAATGGCCGAAATCGGGAAGCTCGGGAAGCCTGTCACGGATCAGCGTGTGCCTCGTTTTGACCTGCGGCCAGTCGAACGCTTTTCCGTTGTAGGTGACAAGCGATTTAATATCGACTTCGCTTAAAAAACTGTGATAAAGAGCCGCTTCGTTTCCCGGTTTTGGCAAGAGATGCTGCTTGACGACCACCTTGTCATCATAAACCCTTGCATGGCCGAGCAAAAATATCGTAT
>NZ_JBALMR010000022.1:0-229 GCF_036963165.1 Bacillus sp. JJ675
ATATTCGTTAGATATAATTTAAAATACTTGGATCATATGTTTATTTCTATTAATCGGCCGAACGATGGCACTAAAAAAATATTAGAGAATTTATCAAAAGAAGGATTACCGATAACCCTTTGGGAAGACAACGACCCTTCATTTGAACAAAACAAAAAAACTACAGATGCATATGCTAGAATTTCAAATGAATTTAATTTTGAAGCAAGAATTTTTGGAGATGCGGATG